>CAIQOG010000328.1 GCA_903873355.1 uncultured Bacteroidales bacterium | reverse complement strand
TAATCAAAATAAAAAAAGTAGGTAATAACACACTAAAGTACTCTGAAGCTCTTCAACACAAGAAGAATGATTTTTTTATAAAGATAGAAATGATAGTGGTTGCAGAACTTCGAAAGTGATGGCTCATTTGAAATACTCACAGTTTACTCCTTTAAAGTTATTTTTTATATTCAATACATGCTAATTACTAAAATGCTTTAAACAAATCGGGTTTGAATATGAAATGAAAAATTCATTGCTTATATTTGCCAACCGAAAAAATAAAACTAAAAAATAATATAAGATGAAGAGGATTTTTTATTTAATCAGCCTGTTAGCTGTCATTTCTATTAGTGCCAATCTGCAAGCTCAAACTGCAACAAGTCTGGATGCAGCTTCATTTGCTGCAAAGATGAAACAACTACCCAATGCCCAACTTATCGATGTGCGTACTCCCGGCGAATTCGCTCAGGGTCATATCGCCAATGCAAAAAATGTAGATATCAACAGTAGTGATTTTCAGCAAAGAGTAGTAAAATTAGATAAAAATAAACCTGTATTGCTGTATTGTCTTAGCGGTGGACGTAGTTCAAATGCCATGAATGTATTAAGTTCCATGGGGTTTAAAGAAATATACAACCTTTCGGGTGGAATGATGCGCTGGAGAGCGGCCAATATGCCCGAAACAACCGATAATGCCTCATCAAAACCGACATCTGCCGGGATGACTATGGCACAATATCAGGCCTTATTAAATTCCAATAAACTGGTATTAGTCGATTTTTATGCCGATTGGTGTTCGCCCTGCCAAAAGATGAAGCCTTACCTGGAGGAGATTTCGAAAGATATGAAAGCTAAAGTGGTGGTTGTTCGTATTGATGCGGATGCTAATAAAACCTTAGCAAAGGAATTAAAAGTTGATGCACTTCCGGTATTGATGTTATACAAAGCAAAGAAAATCGTTTGGTCGAACAAAGGTTATATTTCGAAGGAAGAGCTTGTAAAAAAACTAAAATCAAATTAATTTATTCGGTTTCGATTCTTTAAAAACTAACCACTGAGTTTACAAGTCTTTGGAATTGAATTGCTTTTTAATGATGAAGATACAAAACACAGTTACCGCAGCACTTGCCACACCAAGCCACCAACCTGCGCCTGTCCCTACTGTATCGATATCAGGTAATTGATAGCCATTGTATTTGAGGTAGTAGAAAAGTACTGCCATGGCATTGTTGATGAAATGAGCCAACACGGCCGGCCAGATACTGCCACTCCACATCACCATATAGCCGAATAATGCTCCCATCAACATCCGTGGCAAAAAACCATAGAATTGGATATGTATGGCACTGAACAGAATTGCAGAAAGCCAGATAGCCCAACGTATATTTTTCCATTCGGTAAATAACCCCTGCAAGGCACCACGGAAGAAAAGTTCTTCACCCAAGGCCGGTGCCATGGAAATCAGAAAAATATTGAACATCAGTCCAGAGATATTGCTTGTATGCATAAGTTTTTCTGTCAATGCTGCTGCATCGGCTTCGGCAGATTTCATCCAATTCTCGAGTCCTGCCAGTTGTTTTGGTAATACGAGGCGATGATTTATGTCGCCAAGTAAATTGATAAAAGGAATAGCAACAATCATTACAGTCACCACCAACAAAATAGTTTTAGTGTTCATCCCGCGGTCGACATGCAGATAGGCCATTGGTTTTTCTGACCATAAGTAAGCCATAGCCAAAGGTGGCAGAACAAACATTCCAATAGATTCAGCTAACTGCAACCATTTTAGCGACTGAAAATTATTTATGTCGCCATGAAAAGCAGTCCACACCATAAGTCCGAGCATAGTGAAAACGATGGTTAATCCTAAAAGCAGGAGCAACTTCGAAAACGGGCTGTTTGTGGCAAACATGCCTTTGAATTTGAATAGATTATCCATTTTTTCATAAAAAAACTCCTGCTATCTTTCGATAACAGAAGTTCTTTTTGTGTCTTTGAATCTTAAATTAGCTTCTTGGACGAGCTTCTTTAACAACCATGGTGCGGCCATCAAATTCAGCGCCGTTAAGCTCTTCGATTACTTTTGTTGCAGCAGCGTCGTCAGCCATTTCAACAAATGCAAATCCTTTTGATTTTCCTGTTTCGCGATCTTTGATGATTTTGCATGATTCTACTGCACCATACTCTTCAATAACGCCCTGAAGGTCGTTTTCGCGCACTTTGTAACTTAAGTTACCTACGTAAATGTTCATAAAATAAAAATAAAAAAATTGAATAAATTGTTTTCAAGAACAGTATAAACAAACGAGGTTAATGCAATTTCAGTCCTTGAAAAGGTGAGACGAGAATAACCATTCGAAAAAATACACTTTCTTTTCGGTACAAAGGAAAGCATTTATTTTTGATAATCAAACGAATTATGTAAAAATCTTTGAAATATAGTGGATTATGCTTGTTTGGTTAACAATAATATTAAAAAAATAATCACTAATCGCTAACCACTAATCATTAGTCACTAACATTTATCTTACCTGTCCGTTTCCTTTAATAATCCATTTGTAAGAACACAGTTCTTCGAGAGCCATCGGACCACGCGCATGCAGTTTCTGGGTGCTTATTCCGATTTCGGCACCCAGTCCAAACTGAGCTCCATCGGTAAAAGCGGTTGAAACATTGCTGTAAACACAGGCTGCATCTACTGTTTTTTCAAAATATGCAATTCGTTCCACATTTTCACTTACAATGCTTTCGCTGTGCTTTGAACTGAAGGTGGTTATATGATTGACGGCATCCTGAATGGAAGCAACCGTTTTTATTGACATTTTATAGTCCAGAAATTCAATACCGTAACTTTCGGTGGTGGCTTTTTGAAGTAATTTGGCCGGATAATGACCCTTCAGCACTTTAAAAGCCTGAGTATCGGTATAAATAATCACATTTTTGGTCGCTAATTTTTCGCAAAGTACAGGTAAGTCTGATAGTCGTTTTTCATGGATAACCAGACAGTCGAGGGCATTACATACGCTCACGCGACGGGTTTTGGCGTTGAAAACTATTTCTTTGCCTTTCTCGAGGTCTCCAAACTCATCAAAATAAGTATGGCAGATTCCGGCACCGGTTTCAATCACGGGAATGCGGGAATTGTCGCGTACAAACTCAATCAAACCCTTGCCTCCGCGCGGAATAATCACATCAACAAAACCAACGGCATTCATTAGATCGGCAGTGGCTTCACGTCCGGCAGGTAAAAGTGTAACTATATTCTTATCAAGACCAAATTTTTCAAGTACTGATTGAATTACGTTGACAATAGCTGAATTGGAGTTGTGCGCATCAGTTCCACCTTTCAACACACAGGCATTTCCTGATTTCAGACATAGTGAGAAAACATCGAAACTTACGTTTGGACGGGCTTCGTAAATAATTCCAACCACCCCAAAAGGAACAGTTATTTTGCTTATTATCATTCCGTTCGGACGTTCGGTTGCCATCAGTTGTTTGCCCAGTGGTGATGGCAATGTAGCTACATTTCGGATGTCTGAAGCAATACCGGCAATACGTTCACTGCTAAGCAAAAGGCGGTCGTACATTGGATTAGTTTTATCCATTGCAGCAAGGTCTTTAGAGTTTTCAGCCAAAATAGATTCCGTTTTTGCTATTGCTTCGTCGGCTAAAGCCAGTAAAACCTGATTAATCGTTTCATCGTTAATCAGGTTTAATGTTCGGGAAGCAGCTACTGATGCTTCTTTCCAGTTTGAATTTATTGTTGAAGTCATTTTTTCTCTTTCTGAGTGAACAACACCATTTTCACTTTGAGTTTATTTCCAATGTCAATAACACTTACCACATCCTGAAGATTCAGCGTTTTATCAGCATGTAGCAATACAATTAGTTCTTCACCTTTTGATTTCTTGCGGATTAGTTGCGATAGTTGTGGCTCGATAGTTTCGAATGTTACTTCTTTTTTATCAACATAATATCTGTGATCTGCAGTAATCGTAAGATTGATTTGCTTTTTTACTACCTGATTTTCAGATGTTTTCGATTTTGGAAGTAATACGCTGATAGTTGCCGGTGTTACCAGCGTGGATATAATTAAGAAAAATAACAACAGGAAAAACATAATGTCGTTCAACGAAGCAGTATACACTTCGGCTGTTCTTAATTTTCGGCGTTCTATTTTCATGATTAATAATTAGCCCCCTAACCCCCTAAAGGGGGAATAAGAGAAGTTAGTTTTAATTGATTCAGGCAGATTTGAATCAAAGATTATGCTTTAGCTGCTCTTTTTTGGTTACGAATATCTTTCAACAGATTATTCGAGTATTTATCAATGTTTACTACCACTCTGTCGATACGACCGTTCAGAATATAATATCCGGAATAAGCGATAATTCCAACGAAAAGGCCGGCACCCGAGCAAATCATTTTCTGGTAAAGTCCGTCGGAAATGTTGGCAATATTCAAATCGTTGGTAACAGAAATGTTATAAAAAATTTTGATTACTCCGAAAATTGTTCCTAAAAATCCAAGCATAGGTGCAATGGATGCGGTGATTCCCAGATAATTCATTCCACGTTCCAGGATCGAAATTTGCTGACGGGCTTCACTTTGTAGTGCATCCTGAATCTCAGAATCGTGATGTACAGCAGATTCCAGACCGGCAGCCAAAACCTTGGCGTATGCCGTAGGCTTTTCGTCACAAAATTTAATGGCCTTGTCAATTTTATTATCAGCCACCAGTTCGCTTAGGCGGGTAAACCAGATTGGATCAGCATTGCCAAGACTTTTGATGGTAATCCAACGTTCGATAAACATATAAATTGCCAGAAAGAAGAGCATAAAAAGGGGAACTAAAATCCAGCCACCTTTCATCAATAATTGAAAATAATTTTCATTTGATACAACTACTGCTGTTGTTGTAGAATCGGCCGGTAACTTTGTTGCAACCTGAAGCAAAACGGTTAATAGGTTCATTTTTAATCGATTTTATAAGTGTTTGTTTTTTTTGAATTTGAACAAATTCGTCAGATTTTTATATCTGATTCATTTTGAACGCAAAAGTAGCTCAATTATTGAACATGAAAAATTGTTGTTAGTAATAATTAACGTCGATATTCATAACTGTAAATAAAACATCGTCTTTTTACAATAACAACAGTTGTGCCAAAGTTCTAAATTCAGATTTTGACCAAAATTATAATCTTAAATATCACTTCTGTAAATAGCAGTAAATCAGATTTATAGCAGGTTTAATAAGGCGCTTCCTAAAATTAAATTTTAAATTATTGCACATTTTGCCTATCTTTGTGCAGAAATTCAATTTTAATGTAGAACATTTTAGTAATTTGAATGTTCTATTCTCAAAACTATTAACTAATTAGACATGGGTAACAATTTATTAAAAGGAAAAAGAGGTATTGTATTTGGTGCATTAAACGATATGTCCATTGCCTGGAAGGTAGCCGAACGTGTTGTAGAAGAAGGTGCAATTATCACCTTATCGAACACACCACTGGCTGTACGAATGGGTACAACCAACGAACTGGCTGAAAAGCTGAACGCGAAATTAATTCCGGCCGATGCCACCAGCGTAGAAGATTTAGAAACTGTTTTTACAGAATCAATTGAAGCTTTAGGTGGAAAAATTGACTTTGTTCTTCACTCAATTGGCATGTCGCCAAACGTACGTAAAAAACGTACCTACGATGACCTTGATTATGATATGCTAACTTCAACGCTTGATATTTCAGCTATTTCATTTCACAAAATGTTACAAGTTGCCAAGAAAATGAATGCAATTAATGATTATGGTTCAGTTATTGCACTTTCGTATATGGCAGCCCAACGTACTGTTTTCGGTTATAATGATATGGCCGATGCTAAATCAATTCTCGAATCAATTGCACGTAGTTTCGGTTATATTTATGGTCGCGAACACAGTGTACGCGTAAACACTATTTCTCAATCGCCAACTCCGACTACTGCCGGTAGTGGTGTGAAAGGTATGGACGGTTTGCTTGATTTCTCGGAACGTATGTCGCCACTTGGAAATGCCACTGCTGCTGATTGTGCTGACTATTGTGTTGTTATGTTCAGCGATTTGACCCGCAAAGTAACTATGCAAAACCTATATCATGATGGTGGATTCTCAAGCATGGCGATGAGTTACCGTGCTATGGAACAATACAACAAAAGTTTTGACGAATTCAAAGACGAAAACGGAAAAATTATATACGGATAAATAACCGACGAAATAATACGACAAGTCCTAAAAACTGTTGAGTTTTTAGGACTTGTTTTTTTTTGTTTGTGATAATTATTTCTTCACAATTCTTTGTGTAATTTTTCCGATTTTGGCAATGTAAACACCTTCTCTTATTGTACTTAAATCTAGGGTATTCAGACCAGAATTCAAATTTTCGTTGAATAACATTTTTCCTATCACATTGTAAATCTTAATTGTTGAAGCATCTTTTACTTCGATGTTTAAATAATCAATCACAGGATTTGGATAGGTATTTATCACTCCATTCTCAATATTTTCAATGCCTGTATCGGTTTGTTGATTTTTAAGCAATAAATCGGCATTTGCAGCGCTGTTATTATCTGATAAAACCACATTCGATTCACCTATTGCAGCCGCAGTTTCTGATACTACTTTGTAAGTGTCCAATGCAATATTTTCGAAAACATAAAAGCCTGCCATGTCTGTCACAGTCCATGCAACCGGTTCATTTGTGCTATTATACAATACTACCGGAGTATTCATTGCAATTGTATTTGAAGGATAGCTGTTAGTTGAACCGTTTACTGTCAGGATACTATCTTTTAAATTGAAAGTTTCGAAGAAAATATTCCCGGAAATTCTGCCCGTTCCCGTTGTTCGTACGAATTTTCTCAAATGAACTACCATATTATTACTACTGTCATTCAGAGTAAGATAATCAGCAAATTTAAACCTTAATTTGTTGATATAGAAAGTAGGAAGATAGTTTTTGTACAAACTCAAACCGGGAATTGCATATACGGTATAATCTGCTTTGGGTAAATTGGTGAATTCAAATGTTCCATCTGTAATTGCACCTGAAGCAATGGCTTTATAATACCCTTTTTTGAATAAAACTGCATAACCCGATTTAATCAATTCATTTTCGGCCATTACAGAACCAGCAAGTTTATAGCTAATTACAGGGTTTATAACCTCGTAACAGGTTGCTACTCCAACAGTATAACACAGAATCGACGTAGTGGAATCATTCTTTGTCAAATACCCGCCGAACTTGACTTTATCACCGGCTTTTAATCCTGTAAAGGTTGTGCCGTTACTATTCAAAATCGGAATGTCTTTAATAATGTATAACTGACGGGCAGAGCTGATAGGAGAATATTCCTGTATAAATAATTGCCCTGTACAACCATCAATACCAGGCACTACCATCCCGGTTTTATCCATTATGCAAGGTGTAGGGGGTATTTCAATAACATTGTAACAGGTTGCCACACCAACTATATGGCATAAATTTGTCTGACTTGAATCATTTTTTATCAGATAACCACCAAATTGGACTTTATCACCCACTTTCAATCCAATTGGATAAATCACTGTACCTGTAGATACGCTCCCTGAGTCCGGTGTGGTAGTACCTGTACCGGCAACATTCTTCTCAATAGCATACAACTGACGAATCATGCTCATGCCCGGATATGAGGTGTCTTCAATAAATAATTGACCTGCACAGGCATCAATTCCTTCAACTACTACACCTGTTTTGTCCATCACACAAGGTGGAGTAGAATTAATCACTTCGTAACAGGTTGCCACACCAACTGTACGACAAGAAATATTTGTGTTTGAATCGTTTTTTGTCAAATAACCACCAAATTTCACTTCATCACCTATATTCAATCCGTTTGAAAATGTACTGTTGTTACTGATAATAATTTCTTTAATTATGTATAATTGTCGGGTTGAACTAATTGGAGAAAGTTCCTGAATGAAAATTTGTCCGGCACAAGCATCGACTCCTTCAACCACTATACCAACTTTGTCCATTACACATGGTGGAGTGGAATTAATCACTTCATAACAAGTTGCAACTCCAACCGTATTACACAAGCCAATTCTATTTGAGTCATTCTTGATCAAATAACCTCCGAATTTCACGTTGTCGCCAACTTTCAAACCTACAGGAATTGGACTATTTGAAGTGCTAACGTAATTATTTTCAATAGAATACAATTGAGGAATACCGATAATTGACGTTTCGTTGATAAACAATTGGCCTACACAACCATCAATACCTTCAACAACCACTCCAACTTTATCCATCACACAAGGTGTAGGTGGTTTCGAAATAACTTCGTAGCAATTGACAATATTGTAACATGGAGTTGTAAAACATTCAATTTTTACCCCTTTGAATTTTACCATTGTACCAATTTCCAACTTCACATCCTTAATTGCATAAATATCAGTAGTTAAGCTGTCTTTTATGAGTGTAGAGTTGTCTTTAAATGCAACAACCACTCCAAGTTTGTCCATGATACAGTCATAATGGATGGTATTTGTTAAAATGCCGTCAAAATATAGTTGTGTGTTTTCAGCAAGTAGGCCTAAATTCAATTTTGCAGTAAACTTTGAAATCACAGTTGTACATATGCGGGTTGAATTATTAATGGTTTTTTTACCCACATAAATTTTGTTGGCAACAACCGAATCTTTTACGAGAATGAAATCGGGACAACCATCATCTGATACATAACTGTACGTTATATATATGCTATCCTTTGGTGAAGGATTTGTCGGATAAACAGCAACTTTATCCTGAACAGGTGGCATAATCTGCCCCGTTGCTGTGGTTAGGCTAAAAATACCTGCTACAAAAAGTAACAAGATTTTAAAACTAAGTTTTTTCATAATTGTAAATTTATTTAGAAAATTCTTATATGGAAAAGCACATAAATCCACTTTTAGTCTCTATTCCTTAGATATTTGCTGAAATTTGATTTAAATTATTATGAAGCAAAGATACGATGTGAAATTACGAATTGTTCAAATTTTAATATATATTTTCGTCGAATTTAGGTTAAATATTATTATTTTATAATTGCTATCTTGCTGATTTGCTTGATATTATTAATGTCAGAATAGTCATACTGATACAATCCATCGTCAGCAATCATCATCAGGGTATTGTTGAATGGAATTACATCAAAACCGTTCATGCCGGCATAATGCACTAATTGATTCGCCATCAGGGTTGTAGGCTCTGAAAGTTTGTATATTTTCAAGCCATCGTCACACAGAAAAAGTTTACCGGCATCAATGCCCAATCCTTTTGGTTCAGTCATACCATATGAAACAAGCATTTTTGGATTTTTTACATCTTTCACATCTACAATCATCAGTTCATTGGTCGACTGTCCGCAACGATTTCCTGAATGAATAGTAACATATGCAAGGTCGTTATCAACTACCACGGGATCGCAACCAAATGTATGAGAGATAGCCGATTGATATTCAGGCTTCAACGGGTCAGCAACTGAATAAATCAACATCCCGGTACTGGTGCCAAAAAACAAATTGGTTTTATAACTAAAAATGGTTTCCACATTCCAACCAACATATAAATTGTCGGTAGCCTTCTTCGGTTTTTCGCCTGTTAAGTCGAAGATATTCAGATTGTTGTTGATTACTGTGTATAGTTTGTCATCGTAAATAGTGAAGCTTGCCATCGAACCATTTTTTCCGGTTGAACCTTCGGTAGTGTTTACGGAAGGATTTGCAGTATCAAACATTACATCCGGTCCTCCACCTTTCCACCATCCACCACCATACTGACTAACAGGTTCGGTCACTTCCTGCAATTCCCAACCAATCACTATACCCTTGCCACTGTTTGAATAAGTACTGGCATAATCAATACTATATTGATTGGGAATGATTGGTAACGCTGTTGTGAAAATTGAATCCAATCTGCCTTTCAGTTGTGGATTGGATGGGTCGTTAATGTCAAACCAAACCAGGTCGATATATGAATCGGCATAAAGTAGCCCATTGCGAATAGCCAGATCGGCATTTCCGAGTATCTCTATAAATCCAACCGATTGTGGATTTGCCGGGTCGGTGTTGTTGATAATATGAATCCCTTTTTGAGGTTCGGAAATATAAAGGTAATTGTTGTAAAAGCACATTTTTCCAATACCGGTTATTTCGCGGGATACTTTGCTTACTTTTACAGAATTGCGGAACGAATCTGCCGACATAAATATCGGTTTATTTACTTTATAAGTCACCATTTCGGTAACTACATTGTTGCAACTGGTAAGGGCAAGAGCAACAAAACTGAATAAGAAAAATAGTTTTTTCATGATTTTCAATTTTTAAAATTTTTCAACGGTTCCCATTTTACCCATGAACAGAATTACTCCGGTACTTTTCTCACGGATAACGAACAGGAATGGCTTATTTACAAGGAAAACAGGGTCAGGATCAACCGGCATAGATGTTACACCAACACCAATTATGGTAACAGCAGCTGCTTCGGTGCCTTCTTCTGTCACTTCGATATTGGTAATGTGTTTGATGGTTGAAATCAATAATTGAGCGTCGGCAATATTGCTGAAATCAGCAAAGTCTGTAAAGGCTTGTTTCATGCCCATGTTTTGAAGGGACGGAATCATGTTCAGGTCATTTTTGGTATTAAACCGTGGCATGTGAACTTCTACTTTTTTGGTTGGCATATAGCCTAGTATTGAGTTGAATTTTTCAGCAGTCAAATAATTCAGAACATCAGCATTAGTTTTACCATCGACAGGAAGAATAACCGTCATACTGAAAGCCTTGTTTCCGTAAGGCATATCAAGGTATTGAGCGTAATTGTCGACACTGTAAGCGAACGTATCTTTTTGATACATCATGTTCACGTTTACCTGATTACCAAGCTCATTGGTGAAACCGGAAAGTGTAGTTTGCGTTTTATCAAATTTCTTACGCCAGATTCCTTTAAAATGCTCAGCATTAATCAGATACATAACTATGTCCGACGGAATTTTATCCAGTACTTTTGGAATCATTTTGTTTGTTTTTGCCAAACACCAGTTGTTTATAGTGTCTACCGCCCAGGTTTGCGAAAAGTCAAGTTCTTTTACATAAGCATTGAAATAATCTTTGTTTACCTGCAGGTAAGCCGGTTTAACGGCAAATCCGGTGCGATACCACAGCGAATTGGCAATGCTTAATTTGGTGGTCGGATCAATGCCCGGCAAAGTGGATTGCATAATTTTGTAGTAGGAGTTGATATCGTCAACTGACATACCACTCATTTTCAGGGCTGTTTCCATTTCAGTTTTGGTAGTTCCAACAGCTCCGTTCCAGGCCATTCCCAGTGCAATACTCACACTTAGTGGTGATATGAATACATTGGTTTCTCCGGAAGTGCTGATTGTATTTTTCAGCAAGTCAAAAGCAAATTCATTATCCTGACCAACACGATTTTGTTGTGCAACAGTCAGTTTTATTGGCGTTGCATCGGTTGGAATCTTGTAAACAGGGTCGTTTTGACCTGTACAGGCAGGAATAAACATAATAAAACATAGTATTTTGAATAACGTTTTCATGGTGTTTTTATAATTAACGAGTTAGTATTCTTGTTATTGGCAGCTGTTTTTATTTAGTATTAATCTGCATTTAGCGATATAATCTTTAATCGAAGCAGGTTCTTTTCCGTATTCAAAAGTTACTTTGTGTGTTTCACCATTTGTGAGCATTAGCTCCAGCCATTCAGCACCTCCATCAGCACAGTCGGGACAACCAATAACTTCCGGAAGTGCTAATAATGAGCTGAATGTCACATTATTCCGAATAGAATCCCATCGGGTGGTGGTCATTTTTTCATACACATCCTTTTGTGGAAGTGTGTTCCCGTTCGAAATACAACTGTACTTTACTGAATCCATAGTAATGACCATTTGATGCTTACAATACCCCATACATTTGCCGAAAGACGTGCCGTAACTCACTTTTTGAATCCGTTTATCCAACTCGTTGGCGCAGGAGAAAGCAAATAAGCAAAGTAGCCCAGTCACCAGAAATATCTTTTTCATAGTTTTGATGAATTTAAATTATACCGTAATCCAAATTGCAGACTGAAGACCGAAGGTTGTTTGGAACGAATACTAATAGGTTGATGGTTTTCGAAATAATAGGAAAATTGAGGTTCGAAAAATAAACCAATTCGTGGGAAAATTTTATAACCTAAACCTACTGCCGAGTTGACTGAAAACTGGAATCCGTCTATATTAGTTTGTGCGGTGGTAACCCAGGTTTGAAAAGTATTATTCTGCGTTTGCTGATAAATGGAACGCAACCCTTTCTCAATTGTTCCGCCACCTGAAACATAGACCTCCCACTTGGGATTATTCCAAAGTTTTACATTCAAACTTACCGGTATACCCAGGTAATGCAATCCGAGTCGTGCATCAGTGGTTGTAAATCCACTGTTCGAAAAATCAGTTTGCAAATAGGTGTAAATCAAGCCGGTTTCAATACTCAGTGTTTCTGAAAACTTATTTCTTATCTTCAATCCAAATGATAACGGCAAACTGTAATGTACATCGGTAAAGCTCTGAGGTGTCATAATACTCGAATACATTGTTCCGGCTTTCACAATGTCATTCGAAAGTGTAGCTGAGGGAACATTCTCAAGTCCGGTTGATGAATTACTTCCAGAACTCATAGCAGCTGCCAGCAACCATTGATTTTGGAAATTTGACTTCGGAATTTTATTTGATACAGTCATATCTGATGATTTTTCTGTCAAATTTGCCCTGTTTATGGGTTGAGTTATGCTACCCGAATTTACCGGTTGAGTAGCCTGAATAATGCTATCCTTTGGTTGTGTTGATAAAGCAACAAATTTTACTGAGGAAGAAGAATCTATAATTTGAGTTAATGGGCTATTAGACAATGAATCAGAGGGACTTTTTTCAGATTCTGTTGGAACGAACTTTTTGTAGTTAACTGATGCAAATTTCCGCACTTTTGAAACAGGAGTAGTAACAATAGCAGATTGGTTTTCGGATAATATTTTTTCGGTTTTAAAACTTTTATTATTCTGAATTTTATAGGGTGTGTAGTGTGAAAGTAATTCGGGTGATTGAGCAATTGGTCGCAGTATCAGAATTAGTGCAATTACAGCCACAGCACTCATCGGAATCCACAACCAAACCGGCATACGACGACGTTTCTTCGTGCTCACAGCCTGCTGAATGGAATCCCACAAATCAGCATCAAGCGGCAACTGATGATTTTCCAGTTTGCTTTTCACCTTTTCGCTGAACGCATCCAGTTCGTTGTTGTTGATATGATCGTTATTCATTTCTCTGATTTTTTACTGCTAAACTGCTACTGCCCACTACCCACTAATCTCTCTTACTTTTTCCTGCAAAATTTTTCTCGCTCTCATAAACTGACTTCGGGAAGTGTTTTCGCTGATATTCAGCATTCCGGCTATCTCAGCGTGACTATAACCTTCGAGTGCATAGAGATTGAAAACGGTTCGATATCCTGGTGATAAACTACTCACACAACTCATTAAATCGTCCGCTGAAATTTTATCGAGTATTGAAACATCTTCATCTTCAATAGAATAACTCAACTCATCCAGCGAAGCACTTTCCAACAGCGCTTTGTTTTGTCGAAGGTATTCCAACGAAGTGGTGACGAAAATACGCCTTATCCAACCGGCAAAAGAACCTGCACCTGAGTAGGTATCTGCCTTGGTGAAGATTTTGATAAATCCATCCTGAAGCAGGTCACGGGCAGTTTCACGGTCGCTCACGTATCGGACGCATACACTGAACATAGCCGATGCGTATAGCTCATACACCTGCTTTTGTGCCCAGGTTTCGCCTTTTCTGCATCCGGTAATCAGTCGTTGTTCGTCTGGATTTGCCGTTGTGATTTCCATACTCTGTTTTAAAGATGAATTGTTCGTCCGATTCGTTGCATTGAGAGAGAAAGATAATTGATATTTAACGTAAAATGCAAAATTATGAATTTTATGCTAGAGTAAAGCATAAAACAAAAAGAAACGCAAAGTATTGAAAATTAATTCAAACTTTGCGTTTTAGTTGATTATTGTTATTTGACTTATTTCTTCAGATTAATCCGGTAAGAAAGTTCCACCGGAAAATCGAGATAATAGGAAATGAGGCTATGTTTGCTATATTCCGGGCAATTATACCAACGTAAACCTGTTGATAATCCGATTGACGATTTATCATTAATACTGAATTCTATACCACCCAAAGCCGATAACCCAAAGGTGTAAAAAGCATTTGGCTTGAAAAGTGCAACTCCCTGTTGAGTTAGTCCGCTAACCGACCACGACCATTTCGGAGCAAATTCCTTTCCGTAAACAATTCCCAGGTTAATCACTGCATTATTTCCCCACGAAACTGTGTTGAGTTCCACGCCACCCAACCATTTCAGGTCGTTGTGCAGTGTATTCGTAAAATTAAGTCCCAACGAGCCTCCCCGCGAACCAACATCAAAACTATTCCCGGCTGTGATTCCGTTCAGCGAATTCAGATAAACTGTAAGATGCTGTGCTTTTAGGTTTGAAGTAATTCCTACTAAAACAGCGATTAAAAGTATACCAAACTTTCTCATAGTTTATTTATAAAATTATTGATTACCTGAATTAGCTCATCTTGTTGTACAGATGCAGAAATGGTAGCAGTTGAATCACCGGCCTGAAGTCCGTAATTCCCAAATTGTGCATGATTTCCGCCCATAATTTCATAATAATGAGTTCGTCCGGAAACCGGCAGAGTGAAGTTATTCAGTCCGGTCATAACGTTTGCCGTTGGTAAATCCGCTTTGTATTTTTCTATTTTTTCAACGGTCGAAAGTCCATCGTTACTAGCATGAATGCTCAGAATAGCACCGGTCCATTTTTTCAGAATGTCACTCGCCGGGTAGGAAGCAATAAAAACCAAACCTTTAAATGTTGTTTGATTTTTGTTTGTCAACTCTGCAGCCATAGTACCACCCAGTGAGTGCCCTCCGGTTATCCAGTTTGAAATTGTCGGATTTGCTTTCACAACAGTCAATCCTTTGTCAATACCGAATACAGCCAAATTGCTGGGCATTTTTACCGTTACAATCATCAATCCCGGATGTAGTGCTACCAGTTTATCCTGCCATTGCAGGTAAGCATGCGGATCGACCAGCCCGCCAGGATAATACACAAAACCAATCGTGGAAGTTGTTGAAGTCGACTCAAGTGTTATAAAATCAGCTGTTTCAGTCAGTTTGTTTTGAATATTCTGATTGGCTAATGGTTCAGAAATTGAAGAACATGCCGCAAGTATCAGCCACAAAAGTAAAATCACATTATATTTTAAATGCCTCATAATTCAATCGTAAATTCTTGGCTCTGCCAAGCGGCAAAGCCGAGCGGTAAATGAATAAATAGTTAATTATTTCAGCCATTTATCCAGCCATTCATAATAGGTACGTTGCCATAAAATACCGTTTTGAGGTTTCAGAACCCAGTGATTTTCGTCGGGAAAGATCAGCATTTCAGCCGGAACTCCACGTAACACAGCTGCATTAAAGGCTGCCATGCCCTGTGAAGCCAGAATACGGTAATCTTTTTCGCCATGAATAACCAATATCGGGGTATCCCATTTGTTGACAAAGAGGTGTGGTGAATTGGCGTATGATTTTTGGGCGATGGCATTGGCTTTATCCCAGTATGGTCCACCTAAATCCCAGTTTACAAACCACATTTCCTCGGTTTCCAGGTATTGTTGCGGCAGGTTGAACATCCCATCATGAGCTAGAAATGCCTTGAAGCGTTTTTGGTGATGACCGGCCAGCCAGTACACCGAAAAACCTCCGTAACTTGCACCCACACAACCAAGTTTGTCTTTGTTTACAAACGGTTCTTTAGCCAGTGCATCAATAGCCGAGAAATAATCGAGCATATTTTGTCCACCGTAATCGCCACTAATCTGCTCCAGCCATTCTTTGCCAAAACCCGGTAATCCCCGTCGGTTTGGTGCTACAATTATATAATCGTTGGCCGCCATCAGCTGGAAATTCCAGCGATATGACCAAAACTGACTGACAGTGGATTGCGGGCCACCTTCGCAGAAAAGCAGGGTGGGGTATTTTTTAGTTTTATCGAAATGAGGCGGATAAACCACCCAAACGAGCATTTGTTTGTGATCGGTGGTTTCAACCCAGCGTTCTTCCACTTTACCCATTTCCAGTTTGGCCAAAATATCTTTGTTTTCGAAAGTAAGTTCAGTTTCACTACCGGTTTTAGGGTCTATGTTGTAGATTTCGTCCGGTTTGCTCATCGAATGATATACGCTAATCAACTTGTCTTTGGCTTGTGTAACAAAATTATAATCGTGAACGCCTTTAGTGATTTGAGTAATTTTCTTTTCGGCTATGTCGGCGCGGTAAATCTCAGTCACCGCATGCCAGCAGCTCACAAAATAAATCGATTTACTGTCGGCCGACCAACTGAGTGCTTCTGCATTCTGGTCGAAATTGACTGACAAATCGGTTTTTTCACCGGTTTGCACATTCATCAGGAACAGGCGGTTTTTGTCGGCTTCGTAGCCGTCGCGTTCCATGCTTTCCCATGCCAGCCATTTACCATCTGGCGAGAAGGTTGGATTTTTGTCGTAACCCATCATTCCCTCGGTTTTATTCTCGGTTTTACCGGTTTCAATGTTATAGAAATAAATATCCGAATTGGTTGAAAGAGCGTATTCCCTGCCCGTTTTTTTGCGGCAGGTGTAGGCTATTGTTTTTCCGTCGGGACTCCATGCCAGTTGCTCAATACCACCGAAAGGTTTCATCGGGCATTCGAAGGGTTCTCCTTTCAGAATATCTTTTTCATTTTCAATTTTTCCGTCTTTGAAATCAGCCACAAAAGGATGTGGAACGGTTTGCACCCATTCGTCCCAGTGTTTGTACATCAGGTCATTCACAATCAGACCGCTGGCTTTGGGCAGATCGGGATATTTATCAACGGTACGTTCGCCGTATTTTACATCTACAACAAACAGCAGTTTAGATTCGTCGGGCGAGAAAGCAAAATCATTGATGTCACCTTCACGTTTGCTGATTTGTTTACGGTCGCTGCCATCGGCTTTCATTGTCCAGAGTTGCATAGTGCCGCTTTCCGACGATAAAAAAGCGATATGTTCGCCATCTTTCATCCATTTGGCAGCAGCCTCGCGGGTGGCGGTTTTAGTGATTTGTTTTTTGTCCGATCCGTCAGCATTCATGACAAAAATCTCTGAATTTCCTTTGTTTTCGGGGATGCTGTAGTACGAAACGCTGTACAGTACTTTTGTTCCGTCGGGCGAAACCTGCGTGCCGGCCACCCTTCCAAACGACCATAATACTTCGGGCGTCATACGTCCGTTTTCAATTTTCGGATTTTGTTTTCCAATCACGGTGCTGTCCTCTTTCGGGCTGCACGAACCGGTTGCAACGGCCATTGCCATAAGCGTAGTTTTGATTAAATATTTGTTCATTATGCTTTCAGTTTTAAAACGTAGCAAAAGTAGCTTTTTTGAATGAAAATGCAAAAAGTATATTTTCTTTCATAATTCTTATTTTTTGGGAACTTTCTTTTTTATCTGTTGAAAACTTTTTCAAATAATGCACATTACATGTTAATTGTATTTTGTATGTTTGTAAACGATTAATTGCTTAGAAATTATTTATTCTGTATTTAAATTTATTATATATGTGGTTTGGTGATGATTTAGTTTATCAATGTCCTAATTGTAAGAAAACTTTCTATAAACCTACTTTATTAAGTGGCAACTCTGGTGGTGCAAAAATATTCTCCGACACTTTTTCTGAAGAACCAATGAATCCTGAGTGGGCAGATATTACAAAATGTACAAATTGTAATACAATACTTTGGTTATATAAAATGGAGACTTTAGATAGCAAAGAGTTTACACAGAGATTTGGTGAAATAAATTGGAAAGAAACTCCAACTGTATCTTATCTTAAACTTGAAGATTATATAGACATTATTGAGAATAAAGTTTACGAAACGAAAGAAGATGAAATATTTATCAGGATTAGAACTGTTTGGGCTTTTAATGATAGAGTTCGGAAAGGTGAGAAGCTTTTTGAAAACAAAAAAGAAGAACAGATTTGGACTGAAAATAAAATCCGGCTTATAGAGATTTTAAACTTTGAAAATTTTGAACACCGTGTTTTATTAGCTGACTTATATCGAAATGCCGGAGATTTCCAAATCAGCTCTGCAATAATATCTTCAATAGAAAATGAAGAATACAATTGGATTAAACCGCATTATGAAAGACAAATTAAAAAAGGAAATAGGTTTGTTTTTCAATTAATATAAATTGATAATCGAATGATAATAAACAAATTACCAAGAGATAAAGAAGTCTTTAATTACATGAATGAAGACTATATATTGGATATTTTCCCTTTAGATTCTTTTTTAGAAAAAAATGACTACATTATTATCAAGGAGAACTCTGATAAAAATCCAGGATATATAGCCTCATGGCGATTGGAAACCAATAAACTTTATTTAACCAATTTGATATGTAATGAATACACTTTTGCTGATATTTTCATTACAGATGAGCCAGTACTAGCAGATTGGTTTTCGGGAACTATTAAAATTGGCATTGGTGATAGTTATCAAAAACGTTTTGGCCCATTCATTCTCACATTATTTGAAAATTATTTATGGATTATTGTTGAAAATGGGATTGTTTCTGAACGAAAAATTCAAACAACAGAGAAATTCTCCGATTTTGAATTAGAATTTGGTAAATACAAAAACCGGAATGTATTAGATTTAATAAAAGGAAAGATTAACAAGACGAATAGTGTTGAGAAATTATGTAAAGATTATGTTCAAGAAATTATTAACTTTATATTAATAAAAGAATACAACAAAAAAATTATTTCTCCATTTTTCAAACCAGATGATAAATCAAAAAACTCATTATCATTTTTAAGAAATAATAATATAAACTATCTACTGACAAATAATCTTGTTGCGATTGAAAAACAGATAAATGGGGCTGACTGTATTGAAACAGAAAATATGTCTATCCTTTTAGAACAGATAATAACTTCAGACTTTAAACGAACATGGTCAATAAACCCTATTGATTTTCCAAATTGTGAAATTGAAGAGAACACTTTCTTAATTAATCCAGATATAAATTACATAAACTGGGCTGTTGAACATGTAGATAATTTTTGTATTGCTCCTCATATCTTAGAAAATATCAAAGAATTAAAATTTTTAAGAAGATTTGAAATAAATCGTCTTAATTCAACTGTCTTTGAGTATAAACCCGTTATAGAAAATATTAAAATCAATTTATTGAAGAATAATTTTGGGAAGATTAATCGAACAAAGTTTGAAAATTTATTTAAAGTAAAATACAGCTTAATTGATCAGACATATTTTTATGATTTAACAGACAAAGACTTATATAATAAATTTGGATACTACGTAGATGAAAATTTTAAAGACGAGAGTGACGATTATTATGAAGATTTTTCTGATAATGATAGTAGTAATTCTGATATTGACAGAGATTATTTTTGGGCGATGACAGATGGGCAGTTAGGTGATTATGATGACTTTATTGATGAAGGTGGTAATATAGATGATATTGGAACTTGGGCGGGCAATTAATTTTGTAATTATATTAAAATTCAGATGAAATTCATGACCGACATTGAAAAGATAAATAAATATTTACTTACTGATTCGATTAGTAAATTGGATATGTCAGGAGCTGATTTGAGAGGTCTCAAGCTTTGTGATGATCAACCCGGAAGTGGGAAATTAGAAAACATAAATTTTGAAAACGCAAATTTTGAAGGTGCAGACGTTTCTTTTATTAAATTTAAC
>CAIQOG010000327.1 GCA_903873355.1 uncultured Bacteroidales bacterium | reverse complement strand
TCCATATCAATAAAAGTATAGTTTAACCTTTCGGCAAGCAATTTGCCAATAGTGGTTTTGCCCGAGCCCATGTATCCAATCAGAAAAATCCGGTTCATAAATCTAATTTTTGAAGCACAAAAATAATGATAAATAACCAAACTGAATACTCGTCTGAAAATTTACTCTATCTTTGCATGAAATTTAGATAATTTTTCGTGGAAAAAGAAAGTGCAGTTTTATTACTTTTTACAGGCGGAACTATCAGCATGTCTGAAGACCCCACAACCGGAGCATTACGCCCTATCGATTTTGACCGCTTGCTGGATTACATGCCCGAACTGAAGCAAACCGGTATTCGAATCAAAAGCATCCCTTTTCTACCCTTAATAGATTCATCTGATGTTCATCCCGAAGTTTGGGAGCGATTAGCTAAGATTATTGAAGAAAACTACAACGATTTCGATGGTTTTGTGGTACTTCACGGTACCGATACAATGGCTTATTCGGCTTCAGCACTGAGTTTTATGCTCGAAAATCTTTCCAAACCGGTAATCTTCACCGGTGCGCAATTACCTATCGGGATGATGCGATCGGACGCGAAGGAAAATCTGCTGACTGCCATCGAAATTGCAACTGCCAAAGAAAGCGGCCAACCGATTGTGCCCGAAGTTTGTATCTTTTTTGAAGACACACTTTTCCGTGGAAACCGCACTACCAAGAAAAATGCCGAACATTTCAACGCATTCAATTCCTACAATTATCCGGCTTTAGCAAAGGCCGGTGTTCATATCAAATACTTCAGAACCTACATTCATTATCCTCATTCAGGAACCAATCTCCGGGTTCGCACAAAAATAGACCAGAATGTAGCCATACTAAAGCTTTTCCCCGGAATAAGCGAAAATACCGTTCGGGCAATTCTGAATATCCCCAACCTGAAAGCTGTTGTGCTGGAAAGTTTCGGAGCGGGAAATGCGCCCCGCCGCCAGTGGTTTTATGACACATTGCGTGAAGCTACCGATCGTGGTATCATCATTGTAAACAAATCGCAGTGCAGCACCGGTTCAGTGGAAATGGGACGTTACGAAACCAGTCTGAATCTGGTTACTGCCGGAGTTATGAGCGGTTACGATTGCACTACCGAAGCCATTGTTACTAAACTGATGTACCTTTTGGGCGAATACACTTCACTCGATGAAGTGAAACATCGTCTGAGTGAGAGTATGTGTGGTGAAATGACAGTGATTTAAACAAATCCTCTACGTATTCTTATCCAAGCTAATCACCGATATGATGGAAGAAAAATCATCATTGCAATAGATGATGTAGTTTGATCTGAACTCCTTCAAATATTCCGTTAATTCACTTTCAGTCAAATCAGGATACTTTAGCAGCAATTTGTGGAATAACCAATCAAAAGATTCAATTTTGTTTTCCGTCTCAACTAAAATATCATAATACACAGGGTTATTGAGTCTGATATTCCTGATTTTATCATTATTGAAATATTCCGTAAAAGTTAATCCTGAGTCATCGTTAGTTACTATATACCTGAATTTGTTTCTTCGGTAAAACTGCTCAATATTCATAAAATCGAGCCAAAGCGAGTGGTTTTTTAAATAATTCCTTCGATAACTAAAGAAATCCCAGCCTTCATGCTTAGATATAAATGCCTGCGGAATAAAATCATTGAAAGGATTTATGCAGTAATTCTCTTTTTCATCGTCGGGCATTTTTCTGAAATATTCGGTACTTTTATATAAGTTCAATATCATAAATTCATGGGCAAAGCTTATTTCACCATCATGAAAAAAGAACCTCATAAAGTGCAGGTTATTAATGCTTTCCAGAATGTCATCGTCGGTTTCGTCGGGAATTTCCTGAATGATATTTACCTGTGGTTTGATATTGTTCTTTAAAGCTTGTTTTACAAAGTAGATGTTTTCGGAAAAAGAATTCTCTTTCTTCATCTTTTTCAACAGCGAATCTGTAACCGCCTCGTAGCCTATAAACAGGAATTTAAAACCTGCCCTTGACATTTTACTGAAAATAGCCGGAGTTATCCCCGAAGAAGGAATCATTTCGCCAAAAATTCTGAAGTCGCGGGAGGTATCCTGATTAAATTCAATCAACAAATCAAGCAATTTTTCAAAACGGTCAATATTTTTGCCAACCATCTCATTGTCGGCCATATAAAAGTTGTTGATACCGTATTTTTCTGAACAGCTTTTTATTTCCCCAAAGATATTTTCGGCTGTACGTTCGCGAAATACCTTGTCGTTTGAGTAGTTGCAAAACGAACATTTATTCCAACGACAACCACAAACGGAATGAATCAGTATTTGTACACTTTCATTTGAAATTTTGTTGGCGGCAAGTGTTTCGAAATAGTCACTTATGTCGGGGAAAATATAATCTGTGAAATCGAGATAGGTTGATTTCATGGGTTTGTTGGCAATAACCTCATCGTCGACCCGATAAACAAACCGGGGAATCTCTTCAAGCCGTACTGAATTATTTTCCAGATGATTACACAGGTCGAGCAACGGATATTCACCCTCACCCCAAATGGCATAATCAAAATCGGGATTCTTTTTCAACATGGCAATCGCACTATTACGATTACTCAACCCGCCTACCACAATTTTAGCTGTCGGGTACAGTTGTTTAATTGCTTTTGCCAGAATTCGCCCCGGAATCCATTGATAAAAGCGGGCGGATATACCATAGAGTACAGCTTCATTCCCGTCTTTCAATAATTCAGTATGGATTAGCTGATGAGTGTTTTTACGAATCTCATCCAGCGAGTTGCTGTAGAAATTATCCGTTGTTTTGAAAAAAGGTTTTAAAGTCTGAAGATACGAAACTAATCTTTTCCGGACTTTCTGATCGTTGAATTCGTCGGCAATATCAGCCAGAAACGGAAATATATTTCGAAAAACTTCGTGACTATTTTCGTAATAAAATGTGGTGGGAAGCATCAATATATTCCAGTAAATTGTCTTTGCCTGAATGCCGTTGTGATTCAAAAAACTTTGAAGTATTGAAAGCGACGAGGACGGCTGATCGATCCGACCGGGTGGAAGATAATTTAGGATTACTTTCATTTATTTGTTAAGGTTTTGTTGCCAAGTTTACGAATTTTCCACTATCCCGATTTCCTCTTCTGTCAATCCATAAAGCTCGTAAACCATGCGGTCTATTTCCCGGTCGGTGCTGTCAATCTGTGTTTTGATGGTGCGGGCGTTATCGGCTT
Organism: uncultured Bacteroidales bacterium; assembly: GCA_903873355.1. Next base: position 3,808 of record CAIQOG010000327.1, on the reverse strand, counting down.
CCTGCCGGAAATAGCTTTCCCATTCTGCCTTTTGATGCAGCGAGAGTTTTACTTTCAACTTATCCAACTCTTTGATAAATTCGGCATAACTCAGCGTATGCCAGTTTTGAAGCTTTGAGGATAAACTCTCTAATGAAAACTCACGAACCAAACTCCGTTGAAATTTAGCTGTGGCTTCCTGCAACTCTTTGTTCAACGAAAGCATTTGGTTGGCTTTGGCGATAAAGGGTTGTTGGTCGGGAGCAATTTTAATGGGTAACTTCTTTAGGTTTATAACTTTAACTTCAGCAAAAACTCTTCCTTTTTCTGGAATTAATTGTTGATACCACCAATCTAATAATTTTGAGTTTAATACTGACAATAAGAATTTATAGTCAATTTCAGAATTCACAATTTCTAAATTATGGACATTCTTAAGTGATACATATTTATTTGTATCAAGATGTGCAATAATTCTATCAGAAGTTTGTCTTAAAATAATTTTTTGTGGCACATCAAATGGTGCGGCATATCTTGGCTCTGCTAACCAATCTCCATAACTAATCCATCGCTCTTGTTCAATCTGCCAAATATATCTATTAAAATCCCTGCCCATTAAATACTGCCTATACGTCTCGTCTTTTTTGAAGTTTGAATCAAATAGGCGATTTTCAACAATATCTTGTGTTTGTTTTGGATTACCCTTACCTAATCTATATGGAGTTAAACCACAAATTATTTTTGTGAATTTATCAAGAGAATTGTTTTCTGAAATCTTTTGATAAAGTTTATCTATTGAAATATTCTTAAGCAACAGACTTACATTTGTGTCATTTAATATTGATTTTTGGGTTACAGAAATATCATTCAAAATCTCTAAACCATTAATTTCTTTATAGTTATATAAACTATCTGCTAAAGGGCTGTTATTTTTTAATAACGCAATACATGTTTCAACTGTTGCTTCTTCAAAAATTGCATTTCTAAAAAGTCTGATTTCCGACAATTCATAATTTTTTACCAATTTTACTCTAAAATCAGAAAACTGAGTCATATATAGCCAGGTTGATGGAATAATAAAACCTAAAAATCCATTTTCCTCTATCAACGACATAGAGTGGAGAATAAAAAGTAAATAGGTATCTAAAATCGTTGGTGAAATTTTGAATTTTCCGATGAAATAATTTTTATGGTTTTCAGAAAATGTTGCACCATACGGCGGATTTCCAATCACCACATCAAAACCACCTTTATATTCGGGACGGAAAGCATGCTGGGGAGAGACGGTTTGCGGAAAGACAATGGGGATAGAGGATACGGTAGCCTCCGATATCGGAGCGATGACAAGGGGGCTTGCCCCCTTGTTCTGAGCATCTCCATCGCAGGATAGTTCGGGCAACCCGTGCTTCACCCTATTATTTTCAATATATTGGATGGTATTATATAGCTGTTCGTCGCTTGTTATTTCTTTTTTTCCGAATTTTTGCGTCCATAGTTGCGTTTGCGTTTCGCCGTGTGCGGGTACCGATCCCGTCTCTGTCGACAAGGGGGCATGCTTTTCCAGCAAGTGGGCATGCCCACTTGTTTCTATCGTATCGGTTGTGGACAAGTGGGCATGCCCCCTTGTTGTTCCCGGAGTAGGAGTCGGAATCGGAATCGTTCGTCCCATAGCGATATTGCATGCCCGGGCAGACATAGACTTCAGTTTACCTACGATTTTATCTACTTCTTCTTTTTCACATGCAAGTAGCAGATGCATGTGATCACCACAAATATTGTATGCCAAAATATTTAGGTTGTCTTTTACGGCTATTTCTGCAATAGTTTTACTTACTATCAACTCCTCTACTTCTGAGAGCCACACCGGTTCACCTAACTTTACATAATTATCGAACATCCGCTGTGAATATCTCGAATTATGAGTGGCAGTAGTAATATGCCATGCAATTTTTTGTTTTTGTACAAACACCTGCGGGAATTCACGCTCCCAATCGAACGCTTTCTCACCTGCCACAGCCGGGTCGTCAATCAATGAATTGCCACATTTAATGTTTCGGCTCAGGTCGTTTAGTTTGCGGTTGGGTTGCGCGGTGCGTAGCCAAAGTGACAGACGGGCAATTTCCACACTTTCTTCGTTCAGATCAACACCAAAGAGATTGTTTTCCAGAATGGTATTTTCAATATTGCTCAGCACCAACGCATCACCAAAGAGTTTGGCTTGCAGTTCGTCAATATAGCGATGCTCGTCAATCAGAAAATTCAGTGCCTGATTCAGAAAAGCCCCTGACCCGCAGGCCGGATCGCAAATACTGATTTGCAACAACCATTCCCTGTACTGAGCAAGTTTATCAGATAACGCTTGTTTTGTTTTCTTTTGCAAGGGGGCATGCCCCCTTGTTGTTGTGGGGGCATGCCCCCTTGTTGTTGTGGGGGCATGCCCCCTTGTTGTTGTTGTGATGGCATGCCCACTTTCCATCAACGGGGCATGCCCCGTTGTTATGCCGATTTCGGCTTTCTTCTCTTCACACAGTCGTCCTACCGTATTGTCGACAATGTATTTGGTAATGTATTTCGGGGTATAGAAAACACCATCTTTCTTGCGTTTGGTTTTCGATTTGTCGATAGTTTCTCCGGCTATTTCTGCTTTTAGCTCGTCCAGTTCATTCAGCGAGTTTTCGAAAATATGCCCCAGAATGTTTACATCCACTTCGCTGGCAAAATCGTAGTCGGATATCTTAGCCGTGTGCCGATAAAGCAAGTCATCATCTATCTGCACCGAATCCAGTATGGCATCGGGCTTAAACAATCCACCATTATACGCAAACACATCATGTTGTTTGCCTTTGTAGCCGGTGTTCAGATAGCCAAAGTATTTTTTGAAACGGCTGTAAAGGGGACTGTATTCATCAAGTTCACGGAGTTGTTGCCACTGATTCAGAATCAGTCGGACGGAATTAGGCGGAAGTAATTCACGGTCTTCGGCAAAAAACAGAAACAGAAAGCGGGAAAGAAGTTTTTGTGATTTTCGGAATAGCACCAGCGTGTCGTATTCAGGGTTTTTCGCCACCAAATCGGCATGCAATTCCCGTTTGAACAGCGAATAATCGCGGTACAATTGTTTGGTAATATCATCCTCGTGACTTATCGATTCATCTTTAATCTTTTTCGGTATTCCCTTTTCTATTTGTGAGTAAGCCAGACAAAGATAAAGCAGTTCAAAATCTTTTTCGGTGAGTGTGAACAGATTAAATTCCAGAAATTCAATGGCATTGTCGATATAAAACCGCAGCTTCTCAAAGTTGGAAGTAATCACATACACACATTCCGGTTGATTATTTTTATACCCGAAAGCCTGTGCTTCCACATGTCCTAAATCGGTGGTATTGGTTCCTTTCAGTTCGATAACTGCTACTATTTTCTTCGGCAGAGGAGTAGAAGACAGAGGAGCAGAAGACAATGGGGCATGCCCCATTGTTTGTGCGGATAGAATTGCTCCATCGGCTTTTTTGCTGTCCTTCACGTTTTTGTATTCGGTGGTCAGGTTATATTCAGCCGAAGGATGTTTGGTATAACCCAACACATTCACAAACAAGTCAATCAGAAACTCACCCTGATACTGTTCTTCTTTGCTGTTACGAATATTTTCCTGAATTGCAGGATTATGAAAATGAGCTTTAAATTTAGTGTAGGCAGCCAGTACCGCTTGTTTATCAAGAGTTTTAAGGTATTTGGAACTTACTGATGGTTGAAACAGAGACATAATAATCAGATTGGTTTAGCTTTTTTTCGAAGCTCAAAGATAAAGAAAAGATTTTTAATGTTAAACAAC
>CAIQOG010000326.1 GCA_903873355.1 uncultured Bacteroidales bacterium | reverse complement strand
CAAACGTATTTTAAGCAATATGGATTCTTATGTTATAGAGATTAACGCTTACAAGAATCAAATAGAAAGTGCAAAAGTTCGGGAAGCTTCATTGAAAAAGACCATTGACGACTTATCAGTAACCATTGATCAACTTAAAGGCGAATCGACTAAAAAGGCGGATGCCTTTGAATTTGCTAAAAATTGCGATTCTGATGCCAGAAACCTTGGTTTCAATCATCTTCAAACCAAAAAGGATGCTCCAGCTAATTTGGTTGACCTATCCAGTTATGTTCAGCAATGGATGGCATTCAAGTCCGATAAACCATTTTATTATTCACTAGAAACAATCAGAATATTTCTTGCGGGTTTGCACATGTCACCAATAAGTATTTTGCAAGGAATAAGCGGAACAGGAAAAACAAGCTTGCCAAGAGAGTTTGCGAAGGCTTTGGTTTCTGACGGTTATTATGTGGGTGTAGATGATGACAACCAAAATAAGGCTCCCTACAGGATATGTGCAGTTCAATCAGGTTGGAGAGACAACATGGACTTGATGGGCTATTACAATTCTTTTGAGCACAAATACAAAGAGACCGATTTCTTTAAAGCTCTATACACAGCTAATCAGCCAAAATATTCTGACACCTTATTCTTGATCATACTCGATGAAATGAATCTTTCAAGACCTGAACACTATTTTGCTGATTTCCTATCACTGTTAGAACAATCTCCATCTGAACGTTATATTGGTCTTACAAACACGCCTAATGAAGTTTTACCGGCACTAATTAAAGGAGGTAAACTCAAGATTCCGGAAAATGTAAGATTTATTGGAACTGCAAATCATGATGAAACTACTTTAGAGTTTGCACCTAAAACCTATGACCGTTCCAATTTGATGGAAATGCCAAAGAACCATCCAGATAAAAAAGACTTTAAAACAACTGATGGTAGCTTCAATGTAAAATACAGTTGGCTGAACACAAAATTCGAAGAGGCTGAGCAAAAGCAGAAAGACTCATTCAATAAGTTCCATACTTTCATAAATTCAGATGATATGAAATTGCTCTTAATGGATAAAGGAATCGGGATTGGAAATCGTCTTGAATTTCAGGCAGAGAAGTTTATTAGCGTTTTTGTTGAATCAGGTAAGGAAAAAGAAAAAGATGTTGCAAAAGCAATTGACCATTTAATATCAAGCCGTCTTTTTAGGTCCTTGAAAAATAGATACGATTTAGATAAAGCAAACATGACAAAATTCAAGGATGATTATGTAAAACTATTTAATACCTCATTTAAGCTTCAGCCAAGTTTTGCAATTGAGTTATTAACAACAGAAATAAGTAAGAAGTAATGAATCTGTATGACAGATATATAGATAAAATTGTCTTGGAAAAAGACCTGCCAAATCAAATTGATTTTGGTAGATATTGTATTATGGATAAAGACGGAGGTTTTAAGGATATTACTTATTCAAACTTCCAAACAAATAAAGCAATCAGCCAGGAATTACTTTTAGCGAAAAATAAAAGCATACAGGAAATATTCATTGATATTTCAATTGACATAGACAAAGCGGGAAATGATAATTTTAATGTAATACCATTAATCCGAAGAATCAAAAATAAATTAGGATTAAATGAGTTTGAAAAACAACTTTATGAAAAGGTTTTTCACCTCGAAGAAATATTCAGAGTGCCGCATTATTTGCTTGAAAGAGAGATAGAGAAAGTGAATGTTTCAAGAGCAAAGAGGATACCTTCTAAAAGTTATCAATACCTGGCGTCACATACAGAAGATTGGATTCATAAAAGCATTGTAAGTT
>CAIQOG010000325.1 GCA_903873355.1 uncultured Bacteroidales bacterium | reverse complement strand
GAATGGTATATCCATGATAGGGATACCTATATCCTTAAACGGATAAATAAAAGTAAATCGCTAATAGGGGGAGCAAAGGAATAAAAATAGTTAAGTTGACGCGTATGCCCGTAGGGACGGCATTAAACAAGTAATACAGCGCTTTTGTAGAAATTTATCCGGACACTAATGATTCTTTTTATGAATTCTCCTGTACTTTGTATTCAACAATTTTCTTTATCAATTCAAATGGTATGGGTTTGTTGAGTGGAAACTGAACTGAGCCTTTTCCCTGTTTGTAATTTGATAGTTCAGTTGCAAATTGTGCATGCCCTGATGGCGTTGCATACAACCCGATATGATTTTTAAAACCCGCAAAATAAACCAACGGCCTTCCATTTGTTTTGAAACCAGGCATTCCATAAGCTATGTTTTCAATTGCGTCAGGTGCAGCTGCTTTAATAAGCTGCCGAATCTCTGTCATTATTTCCTGCACCTGCAATGGAAAATTTTCTATGTATTGGTCAACTTCATTCATGGGTCACTATTTCTTATTGTTTTGACATTTTTAAGAATCGAGTGATGCTTTGTTTTGCCGAATATTTTATAAATCAGCAGTGCCCTTGTTTTATTTTATGAGTTTCAGTCTCGTAAAGTTGTAATTGTTCCTTGTCGAATACCAGCCCAAGATCTTTTATGGAAGACAAATTTTTTTTTTAAAAAATTGGACATTCTCATGGCGGTTGGATTTAACTTTTTATCTAATCGAAAGAGGCTTTTCATGCCAGCCAGTTAGTTAAAAAAAATTCACAAAATCGTTTTGACAATGATACATCACACTAATTCCTTCGCCGGGAGGTATACTCAGGAAATCCATGTGTTTTTGTTGCCTGGATATTCACTCTACATTCGGATAGTAAGGGAAACCCAACTTAGGCTGTATGCTGACAGTACAGGTGCTTCATCTTAAAGCTTATTTTTCATAACAAAATTAATTTCGTTATGCATGCCTGTATACAGTCAAATTTTACATCAATTAACCTATTTGACTATTAAAGCGATAAATCTGTTGTTGCTACGGCAATAATTTTCCCATTACTATAAACAGGAACAGAGCGTGTTTTCATCCAAATATTGCCACCTCCGTTATCAAAATAGGGATCAGTCCAAATAGCTTTGCCAGTATCAATAGGTTCACGCAGCCATAGCTGTTCATTAATATGATAAGAAGTATCCGCCAGGTTTGTTAATGCTAGACTACCGTTTAGTCTATACCAGTAAGGGCTGAATACTGCAATTCCTGTTGTATCTAATAAGGTAACCGTTGCTCCAAAAAATGCAGTAGGATTTGTGAGCATATAATCTTTAATTCTATCTGAAATATCAGCTTCGGTAGGTGGATTCAATACGAGTTTAGCTACAAACGCATCAAGTGCGATTTCAACTTTTCGTTCTGGAGTGGTAGATTCCTCCTTTTTACAGGATGCGACAAGAATGATCAATGTGGCAGCAAATACGACTCTTGAAATAAGTGGGTTTCTTTTCATAGTTTGTTTTAAAAATTCATATTAGAAAGAAATTTGAGTTTCACTCAGATTTTCATTTTGTCTAAGTACTCATCTTTCATTCATTAAAGGAACAAAATATTAATCAGAATGTTTACACTTTTTTTTGGTACACTCATATATTTCAGTTAGTTGTTGCATTATGTCGCATTTGGCAGTTGAGGCAATGAGTTGTAGCGGCGAATATTTTTTTTATTTATAATTTTCACTTTGTACACTATGTTTAGGTGCTGACAGCGTTTCATTGTTTCCGTTAGGTGAAATTTTAATTTTATATTTACTGAATAATCAGTCCTCTATTGCCTCAATACCAAGTTGTTTAGCCCGTTCAATATTATCCTTCATTGCTTTGAGTTGCTCCGGAGAGTGCCCCATCCATTCCGTTACTTCACCTATAATTTGAAGTGGGCTCCCAGTTCGGTATGACTTTGTTGGATTTCCAGGGAATTTCTTATCAGTTAAATTAGGGTCATCTTCAAAAGATCCGGTTGGCTGAACTATATATATTCTACCGGTTCCTTCGCCAAGCGAAAGTTCAGCTCCCCAGATTGCTGCATCTAAGGTTGCTGTTAGATAAATAAACTTTGCCTTTTTTCTCTGCCCGAAGTTTGAATTAAAGCCGGGTTCAAGAAGGTCTCCTGGGTTTAGATTTGCCTTTGTGCCATGATAGAATTTCGTTGTATTCAGGTCGTTGGCCTTTTCTATTGATTTATCCATTAGCCTGTTTGTATTTTTTATTGATTTTCAGAAAGATGTCTGATTTACTTAACGGTCTGAAACCTTAACCAATATCAGAGCAAAAGGTTATGTTAACTGGCGGGTTTTTGTCAACGGTTGTATGATTGCATTTCTGAGTTCTTTGCTATATGGGGACAGCCAAAAAAGCCTGTCCTGATTTATCAGGAACTGATTATATGGGTGGAACTCACTGAGACTTTCGACATTAATATACTTCAAACCCTGTCATAGCAACAGTAATTATTATTGGGGTTGCCTTTCTTTTAGTCAGGATTTACCTTTAGTTTCATCATGATGTCGGTTTGCTCATCATTGCCTAATTTGAAAATGTGTCTGTCAAATTCAATGAAACCATTTTTTTTGTAAAAGTTTATCGCCCTTGGATTTTCTTCCCAAACACCTAGCCAAACATAATCCGCATTTTTTTGTCTTGCTATTTGGATGGCTTTGTTGTAAAGTAATTGCCCAACATTTTTCCCATGAAATTCTTTAAGCACATAAATACGTTCAATTTCAATTGCTTTGTCGTCTTGTATTTCTGTTTGTGAATGTTCAAAGTTTAGTTTTAAATAACCAATTATGTTGTTTTCAAGGGTCGCAAAGTAAAATTCAGAGTTTATATCAAGTAGTTCAGATGTTAGTTTTTCATCAGTAAACTCTTCTTCTAAATATTGGGCCATATTCTCCTGGGTGTTTCCCAATGAAAATGTTTCAAAAAAAGTTTGTCGGCCAATTTGCTGTAATTGGGCAAGGTTATTTAGGGTAACTTTTTCAATATATATGTTTGTCATTTTCAATTAAGTTTTGTAACATATGATTGATGCTATGGGCTGTGGCGTTTACTAGTTTTAGCCCAAATATTTCGGCGAATATTAACTCAGACGTCATTTTTTTATTTCACATCATTAAATTGGATTAAGTCTTACCAACTTTGTTCGCGAGCGCTTTCAACGTGTGCGCCCAGTTCAAAACCCATCCTGTAAGCCCTTGAAGGGCAGTATCTGGTTCTGCTACTAAAATATTCACTTTCCTCATAGGCGTACGCCAAAACCTGGCTTAGTGCCAGTTGCTGTTAGCAGCGGAAATTATTCTTTCGACCAAAAATAACCCTCAAATATTCTTTGGAATTGTTTCTTCAGGACCGCTTCATCCAGAGGATCCTTGTCCTGGAGAATAGATTTTTTAAAAAATGCCACATTATTCTGTTTAATGTCAACTATCATGACATAAATAACCGAGCTCGATTTTATTGGAGTTTGAACATACATACCTAATGTTAAAATTCCTATTGCAGCTCCTTTGGCAATTTGGCCTCCATAATTTCCTTTAGCCCTGGTAAAGCCGGTTCCAACGGTAATAAGTCCAAAACGTTTTCCATTGGCTGCTATAAGTGAATCGATTATTGGCGTGATTTTTAAATTTGAAATATTTTTCGTTCTGTCTGCTGATAAAAAAAGGAATTCAATTTCTTTCTCAAGTTTGTTCTTAGTAATCGTATCTGAGACTGAAATTATACCTGTCACCGGAATTTTACCACCAAATTTGTTTACGACATTTAGCAGGAGTTCCTCGGATTTTTTGATATAGTGTCATTATACTTTGCTCTATTGCCTGTTTCTATTAATGAAATGTAAGAAAAGGGTTCAAAGTATTGCAAGTCTGTCACCTCGCTTGGTTTTACATCTGATTTTAATGGTCTTGTTGTCGTGCAGGATGACACAGTCAGGAATCCTAATGTAATTAATAAAAAGCTGAAATATTTCATGAGCGTTGTTATTATTGGTGTAACGGTGGAGTCTTTGGCAGGTAGCTGATTGCTTGATATACTGCTATTATTCAGTACGAAAATTGTGCGGGTGACGAGCCCGATAGCTATCAGAATCAATTATGTTTCAAAACCCATCAATTGTTATGGCTTTTATTATAACTAGTTTTTTATTTCAGAATATTCTTTTTCTCCATCGTTTAACTCAGGTATTGTTACTTTAGGACTACCATCCCTGCTAACACTACATTCTACAAAGATCACAGAATTGTTCTTATAGACTAATGGCACTTTATAAAGTTTTCCATAAGATTCGATTTGTAAGTATGCCTTTTCATTGCCATTTTCAAGTTCAATTGTTATTTTTTGGTCATTGTCTAACCCACACACAAAAGAAT
>CAIQOG010000324.1 GCA_903873355.1 uncultured Bacteroidales bacterium | reverse complement strand
ACTCCCCGATAGGCTGATGCGTATCGGGGAGTTTCTATTTCAAAAAAAAACTATATATATTTTACATTCCCGATTAAACCATTTACCTTTGCACATGTCTATTAAACCGGACATTATCCCTAATCAACTTTTCGCAAGACTGAAAATCACTTTCTTGCGATTTTTTATGTTTACCGAAGCTAAATTTCTCACACTTTTATGAAGAATTTTGTCATTATCTCTCTCCTTTTTCTGGCTGCCGCAACTGGTTTTGCACAACACAGTATTCAGGCTATGGTTTTCGATGCCAAAAACGGTTTACCTATCGAGCTGGGTGCAGTGCGGTTGTTGCGAACAGCAGATTCTACAATGGTTGCCGGAGGACAGACCGATGTAAAAGGGAATTTCATTCTTACGAAGATAAAACCGGGGAAATACACCTTGATGATAAGTATGGTGGGTTACGAAACCTACCGACAGAAAATAAGCCTGGAAAACAAGAATCTGATTCTGAAAAACATACAATTGCGCGAAGATGCACGCATGCTCAAAGAAGTGGAAGTGCGCGGAACTGCGGCACAAATGGTGGTGAAAGGCGATACGATGGAATATAATGCCACTGCTTTCAAAACTGCTCAGAATGCTGTGGTGGAAGACCTGCTGAAACGACTTCCGGGCGTGGAAATAAGTGCCGAAGGTAAAATCACGGTGCATGGACAGGAAATAAAAAAATACGCGTCAACGGTAAGAAATTCTTCAGCGACGACGTGGAAATGGCCACCAAAAACATACCTGCCGAGCTGGTCGACAAAGTACAGGTACTCGACCAGAAATCGGATATGGCACTGCTTACCGGATTTGAAGATAATGACACCGAGCGAATTATCAACCTCACATTTAAAGCCAACCGCAAAAAAGGTACTTTTGGAAATATAACCGGTGGTGGTGGATTGGATTTAAACGGTCATGCAACCTACGATGGAAATGGTATTTTAAACCTGATGGACGGTGATTCACAATCGACCATAACAACCGGTGGAAATAATGTAAACACATCGCGAAGCAGCCGTGGAAGAAGCGGAAGCAGCAATAACGGCGGAATTACAACCACTCAGAATCTTGGGTATAATCTCAATTATCTTCTGAGCCCTAAATTAAAAATTGGCGGCGATGCTTCGGTTAATCACAGCTTTAATGAAACTATTAATAAAACCGATCGACAGGGATATCTGACTGATTCAGCCTATTTCAGCAATTCAAACACCACTTCGCACAACGACCAGTATTCAGGTTTTATGCGTCTGGAAGCTGAATGGAAACCGGATTCATTAAGCACATTTCTCTTTCAACCCAATATCAATTACTCTCAATCAAGGAGTGACATGGAAAGAGACTTTATAAATCTCACCAAAAACGACACTACAAGTCTGGGGAACACCAGCAACTTCGGCAACAATTCGTCATTGAGTGGCGGACTTGGTATTATTTACAGTCGAAAACTCACTTCAAAAAAAGGAAGATCAATTACCGCCAGTTTCCAGAGCTCTTTATCACAAAATAATGCTGAAAGCTGGAATAAAACAGTTAACGTAACCCCTTACCTTGTAGATTCAGTCGACCAAAACACACGAAGTCGTGCCGAATCGTACAGTGTCAGTTTGCGGGTTTCGTATGTAGAACCGCTTTGGAATCTGAAGAATTTTTTAGAAACGTCCGTTTCTTTGAAAAATTCCAATAACATATCGCACAAAGATCAGTACAACAATGATGGAACGGGCAATTACAATAAGTGGGATTCAACCTACAGCAACAATTACACGAATCGTTTTTACAGCGAAACGTTGGAAATGAACTATCGCTACGTGGATAAAATGTTCAATCTGATGTTCGGTATGAAAGGCGAACCTTCACAATCCTACAGTTCGCGTTTGTATGGTGATGGCAGATTAACCTATTTACCCCGCGAAGTATTTAACTTCTCGCCCACTGCCCGATTACAGTTTAATTTTACGAAGAAAAAATTTGCACGTATCGACTATCGCGGACAAACCGAACAACCAAGCATAAGTCAGCTCCAACCTGTAAAAAACAACTCGAACTTAATGTTTATTACCGTTGGAAATCCCGAACTGAAACCCAATTTCAATCAAAGTCTGCGTATGATGTACACCTCGTTCAACGACAGTACATTCTCATCATTTAATGCCTCGTTGTGGGGACAAATCACCAAAGATGCATTGGTAACAAACAGCGTTTACGATGCCACCGGCAGACAATACAGTCAGACTGTAAATACAACCCAAACGCCTTACAATATCAATGGAAGTGTCATGTTTAACATACCGCTGATTCAAAAACGCCTGCACTTCAACACAAATACTTCTGCAGGATTTGATGAGCGTTATGGTTATTCTTCACGCGGATTAAATGCCCGGTTACTAAATTCTGATACCATTCCATTGGGAAGTTTGAGTAAAACAGCCAGGTATAATGTTGGCGAATCCTTGTCGCTTACTTACACTGATGATTTAATTGAAATAGGGTTACGTGGAAGTTTCCGCTATTCAAACACGCAAAACAACCTGAATCCGAATATAACTACCACCCGTGACTGGAGCGGAGGCGGAACGTTTGTAATCCATCTTCCGTACAATATCAATTTCAGCAACGACCTCAATTACACAAACCTGAGTGGATATACTACTGAACCGCAAAATCAGTTGATTTGGAATACTGTTATCGACAAAAGTTTTGCTGAAGGCAAAGGTGTGGTATCGCTCAAGGTTTTCGATATTTTACACCAACAACTTAATATCCGTCAGATAATAGGCGATAATTACATCCAGTATGTTACTTACAACACCCTGCCAACCTACTTCTTATTAAGCCTTACCTATAAAATAAACGACTTTAAAGGAGCAAAAAATCAGGACGAACGCAGGCGTGATTACGAACGTTTCAGACCGGATGGCGAGCGTCCGCATCATTATCATGGTGATGGAGGTGGTGGAAACAGACCGCAATTCTAAAGTTTATTCAGAACATCTGTTAAGGCTGAATCTATTTCCGCAAAAGTGAATTTGAAACCGGCTTCCAATAAACGTTTTGGCTGAACATTTGAGCTATTCAGGATTAGTTTTGATTCTTTACCTATCAGTTTTGAAATCAATCTGATTACAATAGCCGGTGCAGGAATTCCAACGCGTATATTTAATACCTGCCGCATCGTTTTCATAAAAACTTTATTGCTAACAGGTTCGGGAGAAGTGCAATTTATCACGCCACTCAATGTTGGATTTTGTAAAATGAAAAGTATAATATTGAAGTAGTCTTCTTCGTGAATCCAACTTATCATCTGCTTTCCGGATGCCTGCTTTCCACCTAATCCGAGTTTTGTGAGCTTAGTAAGCGGTTCTAATGCACCTCCATTTTCGCCTAAAACCATAGAAGTACGCAGAGCAACCTGTCGGGTATGAGGCAACTTAAAATTAAAAAAAGCAGATTCCCATTTCTTTACCACTTCAGCCAAAAAATCATTCCCTACAGGTGAATCTTCAGTCATTGGAATTTCAACAGAAGGCTGATAAATTCCGGTAGCACTGGCATTAATCCATAATTCAGGCGGGGTTTTGCAGTTTTTTATTGCATTTCCAATCATTGTTGTAGTATCAACCCTTGTTTGAATGATAGCTTTACGGTTTTTAGCTGTGTGACTACAATTAATCGTTTTTCCGGCCAGATTAATTATCACATTTACTCTTTCAAAAGCATGAGTAAGTTCATTCTCATCCCATTGAACATAATCTGGCAACCGCGAAATGAAGATTACATCATATCCGTATTCCAAAAACCTTGAAGTCAGACAAGTTCCTATAAAACCTGTTCCGCCCGCAATAATGACTTTTTTCATAACAACTTACGGTTTTTATTAATATATAACAAAAAATCCTTCACAAAAGTTGCAAAGGATTTTAAAATATGAATTATGAATTGACTGGTTTATTCGTGAGCACCCATTTTGAGCATATTAATCTCGCGCTCGTTCAAGAAGCGGTATTTTCCGCGTGGAAGTTGTTTTTTGGTCAATCCAGCAAAGTAAACACGGTCGAGACGAATAATCTTATAACCCAGTTTTTCGAAAATGCGGCGAACCACACGATTCTGACCGGAGTGAATTTCAATTCCAACCTGTTTTAAATCACCTTCTTTTACAAATTCGACAGCATCAGCGGCAATAGTACAATCATCAAGTGTTACACCGGCCATAATAGTTTCAAAATCCACTTTTTCAAGCGGTTTATCAAGTGTAACATGATAAATTTTCTTTTTATCGTACTTCGGATGAGTAAGCTTGGACGCCAAATCACCATCGTTTGTCAGCAACAATACACCGGTTGTATTTCTGTCCAGTCGGCCAACAGGATAAATCCGTTCGCTGCAGGCATTTTTCACCAGGTCAAGCACTGTCAGGCGGTCATGAGTATCTTCGGAAGTTGTTACGCAGTCTTTAGGCTTATTAAGCAACAGATATACTTTGCGTTCGGAACGTACAGCCTGATCGTGGAACATGATTTTGTCGGTAAGCAAGACTTTCACGCCCATTTCAGTAACTATTTCACCATTTACCGAAATCACACCTGCCTGTATATATTCATCAGCTTCACGACGAGAACAGATTCCTGCATTTGCCAAAAACTTGTTCAGACGAATTGGTTTTGTAAGGTCAACAATTTGTTTTTTAAACTCAAGTTGTTTTTTCTGACTGTATTTTGAATTTGGATCGTATTTTTCGTCGCGTTTTCGGAATGTGACGCCATCTTTTTTATTATCGTAGCGGGTTTCAATAAACTCAGATTTTTGTCCTTCGCCCGGTTTTTTGAAACTTAATTTGCCGGTACGTGGTTCATCATCATACGATTTATTACTTCTTCCGTATATTTTTTCGCCATTACTGTCGGTATGTTCTTCCCATGGTTTTGGCTTATTGTCTCGATTTTCCCAGGGTTTCTTTGGCCCACCAAACGATGAACGACCACCTTCTCGATTTTCGTATGGTTTTCGCTCGCCGTATGCAGGCTTACTATCACGATTTTCCCATGGTTTGCGGTCACCGTAAGCAGGTTTGCTATCCCGATTCTCCCATGGCTTACGTTCGCCGGCAGGTTTACTATCACGACTTTCCCATGGCTTCTTAGGGGCAAATGAGGGTCTTCCTTCCCTGTTACTGTCAAACGGTTTACGTTCTCCATAAGCAGGTTTGTCATTTTTTAGCTGGAATGATCTTTTTTCGCCAAAAGCAGGTTTATTAGCATCATTTCTTTTAGAATCATCTCTGTCATTCGAGCGGTTATCATTCCGTTCGGGTTTTCCTGTTCCAAATTTTGCGGCTCCACGCGAGCCTTTCAATATCGATTTCACATCGCGTTTCTCAAACGGTTTACCATCACGGCCGGCAGCGGGTTTTGAACTTCCGTGCCATTTTTCATTATTTGTTTTCATTCTGTTTTTACAGTATATGTATTTCGGGGTGCAAAGGTCGTAAAAATTACTGAATAAACCTCACATATTTAGGCAAAAAGCAAGTTTATAAAGAAATAATTCAATTTTTCAATTTTCTTTTTTACTTTTGTCTGCATTCGAAAATTTACAACCAAAATATTGTTATTTATGGAAACTTTTATCAGCGATTTATCAAAAAATAAATTTCCAATTTCAGAAAAAGTATCAGGAAAAATTATCAGGGCTTCGGTTCTGGGATTAATCCAAAAGGAAAACCCCAATTTCAAACCGGAGATGGTTCTTTCAATCAACGAATTAAACCAGTACAGGGAAAAATATATCGAAATCTATCTACGGAAACAGGTCGGCGAACTTTCTAAATCGGAAAGCATCGTACTTGAATCACTAAAAGACAAATCCACCATTTCGGACAAAGTGGTTGAAGAAAAAATTCAACTCACTTTTGGGCAACGACTTGCAGATAAAGTAGCTGCTTTTGGTGGAAGCTGGACATTTATTATTTCATTTGGATTTTTTCTTGCCGGTTGGATTTGTCTAAACATCTTCTGGTTAGCCAACAAAGCGTTCGACCCCTACCCTTTTATATTACTGAATCTGATTCTTTCAAGCATTGCAGCCATACAAGCACCGGTCATCATGATGAGTCAAAACCGTCAGGAGGAAAAAGACCGCGATCGTGCAAAAAAAGACTACATGGTGAACCTTAAATCGGAAATGGAAATCAGGATGTTACATGAAAAAATCGACCACCTGATCATGAATCAGCAACAGGAAGTACTTGAAATTCATAAGGTTCAGATAGATTTAATGAACAATATCCTCAAACAGGTTCAACAAAACACAAAAATTAAGAATTGAAAACATGGATTTCAATATTACGAGGCATAAATGTAGGTGGACGGAATGCTGTAAAAATGGATGCATTACGCAACTTGTATGTTGATCTTGGGTTTTCAGACGTTCAAAGCTATATTCAAAGCGGGAATGTGATTTTCAAAAGCGATAGTATAGATTCACAATTGATTAAAATTTCAATCTCTGCGGAGATAAAAAAGTCGTTTGGAATTGAAGTTTATGTATCAGTTATTGATATGGAGAAGTTCAGAAATATCCTAAAAAACAATCCTTTTCGGGGTGATACCACCAAAGATCCTGCTTTTTTACACATTACCTTTCTGTCCGAAAAACCGGACAAAACTTTGATTGATAAAATTTCAAGTAGGAATTACGCACATGATGAATTCTATATCGGAGAAAAAGTGATTTACCTTTACTGTCCTTCAGGCTATGGAAACACAAAACTAAACAATACCTTCTTTGAAACAAAACTTAAACTTACTGCTACTACCCGAAACCTAAAAACATCAAATGAATTACTTGCAATGGCTGAAAAGTTGTAGTTTTTACATTCGCTTCAGTAAATTAGGATAAAGGTCATCACGCACCCATTTAAAATCAGGTTCAACTTTGAGAATTTTATCAAACATTTTTTTTGACTCGTGAGGCTTACCGGTTTTATCAAGTCCAATGGCAATTGTGGTTAATAGATTTAAATAATTCCAGTTTTGATCCGTCTCCCTGTTTTTCTCCATCAAAATCATAGCCTTATGATACAGAATCAGTGCGTCTTCTTTATCGCCACCTAATGCCGTTGGAGAATAAAACAATAAATTCGCTTTATTAATTATGATTTGTGTATTTTCATGATCTAATTTATAGGCATTATTAATTTCAATCATGCATTTTGGCGCCAGATATACTGCTTTCACTTTATTAAATCCCATTTTAAAACCTGTAAATGCACCTTTATATGACAATGCAGTAGTATTACGGGGAGATAGTTTGATTACATTATCAATTAAATCCTGCCCCTTTTCAATGTATTCTATCGCTATTTCGTGTTTCTTTTTGTTCATTAAATGGCCAACATAACCATAATAAAAATTAACTAGCTCCAGTTTTTGTTCTATTGTTTTAGGAGGATTCGAAGTTTCAAGGGTATGAATTAATTCACCCCACTTGTACATTTCGCAGTTTACAAATGTCTTATAGAATAGCTTTTTATTGAAAGTTTCTGCCGAAATCTGAAAAATTGGCAGGAATGATAACAGTAAAATAGAAATCAATACGAGTTTTTTCTTCATTATAATGAAAATAAAAATAAACAGCACAAAAGTACATGATTTTTTTTTACATGACTAAATAATACAAGTTATTTACCCCTAAAACAATAATTATTCGAAACTATTACTATATTTGCAACTTAAATCATAATAAGTTAGTTAGAAATTTACATAAAAAATCATTTCATTTTTCAACCATTTAATTATTCTATTATGAAAATCTTAAAAAGTATTGGCTGGGCTTCAGCCGCAATGGGTGCAATCCTAATCGTTATGGGAAGTATTTTCCAGGTATTCAGAATGAACCCTTTTCACACACTACACAACATTAGTAACTTTGAAGCTGCTAGTAGCTTCCTGTTATTAGCTATTGCTATTTTTATTGCAACAAAAAATCGCTGTCAGGATTGTTGCACTGACGAGAAGTCTAAAAAATAAGACTTTTCTTACAAGATTGATTTTAATCATATAATCAATTCATAAAAACAATGCTCTGAAATTAATCATTTCAGAGCATTGTTTTTTTTAATTCTGTGGTTTT
>CAIQOG010000323.1 GCA_903873355.1 uncultured Bacteroidales bacterium | reverse complement strand
TACCCGTTTTGATTTTTTTGATTTTTCGACTAAAGCCCTGGAGAATGGTAAGGTAATTACCATTCTCTTACTTGCTCATTCACTCCACAACCCATACTTCTAAGATAAATCATGGTCATTTTAATATCAGAGTGTCGGCATTGACGCATTACAGTATATGGATCTTTTGTGAGGTTATATAATTCTACTGCACCGGTATGTTTCCAAGAATAAAAGGTACACTCCTCTTTAATGTTCAAAAGTTTATTTATTTTACGTTGACGGTCTGAAAAATCATCTACCCTATTCATTTTCATCATGGTTGGCTTAAATTGCCTTCCCGGATGTGAATGTCCGAAAACGTAAGTATTAGGATCAAGGTCCAGAATTCCCATTTCATTAATACATTTTTCAAGTGTTTTAGAAATAGTTATACTGTCCTGAACTCTCGATTTAGCACTTTCAGATGGTATGATTATAGTTTTGTTATCCCATTTTATATGTTTTACCTGAAGCTTTGCAAGTTCGGAACGACGCAAAAAACAATATCGGACAAATCGAGTTGCATAATAAAAGTTTCGTTCATTTTTCAACATATACTTTTCAAGTAATCTCTCTTCTGCATGTGAATAAGTTGTATTCTTACCTGTATCTTGTCGTACTTGTTTAATGCTTTCAAGTGGATTTTTTTGAATGTATTGACGTTCCAAAATCGAATTAAAAAAGCTTCTAAGAGTCCCCAAATGGCTGTTGTATGTTTTTCCGCAGTAACCTTTATCACCAAGAAGCCAATCAAAATACTGCAAGGCTTGAAAAGCAGTAAAATTATGTACAAAAAGTTTATCGAACTTTTTAATTACCAGCCACTTTTTAAAAAGATTGAGTTGATCGTAATAGGTTTTGTAAGACCTTGGAGTAATATAAGATTTCTTGAGAGCTAAAATAGAATCCAAAGCTTGAGACACGGTAAGGTCTTCGTGCTCATCTTCTGATTTATCTGTGATGGGATTCCAACCGTCTTGCAACTTGAGATGCAAAGCGGTTACTATGGCACCAGCTTCACGTTCGCGTTCGCGTTTGGTTCTAAGTTGATTGATTCCGAATTTATATCGGAACATTTTCTTTTCACCAGTAAGTGTATCGGTGTAGTAAAAATAAACATACCAAGACTTTGTTATATCCCCTTTGCAGGAACAAAGTTTTGGTATGGTAAAGGGTTTCTGAGTTTTCATACAAGTATAAATTTATGCACTGGTTTATGCACTTTAACTATACTTGAACTTGGAGGTTCTTGAAAATCAGTACTTTATAAAAATTTTGTGCGCAGAATGAGACTCGAACTCACACACCGTAACCGGCACTACCCCCTCAAAGTAGCGTGTCTACCAATTTCACCATCTGCGCATAAAAGTGCCCAAAACAGGACTCGAACCTGCACAGCCTTGCGGCCACTAGTCCCTGAAACTATATTTTGGTACTGTATATCAATTATTTAAGACTCTTTTGTAGTTGGATTGTATTTTATTCATAAAATAGTCATATATCTTTTGAACTAAAAAACCCATTACTTTTAAATTATAAAAGTGAAACTTTCAAATTGAAAATATTAATTCAATTTATATTAACCAAAACGTCATTCGGATAAAAATTTCAAATTCATAATCACAAATTGTCTTATTTTCAAACAATAAATGCAACATTGTTACATAATTAATTTATTCAACAAAGATAGAATAATGTAATTACAATACAAAGATAACACTGTAAAATTTTTGATATTAATTACAAGTTTCTGATATAAAGAGAAATACATAGCATTATAAAATTAAGCTGAAATATCTATTGATTAATTCAAATGCAATATGAACATTATATTGTGAGATTATTTGTCCTTTTCCTCAACAAAATTCACGTCAATTCAATCGGTCATTACATATAAATTTCTCGTTCCTCAAAATTTTGTATTGTAATGGCATTTTTACCGTGCGTTTTATTTTTTTTTAGTTGAATCGAAAAAAAATAGCTCCATAGATTACACAGCACATCATACACCCACAAACAAACTCAATAGATTGCATTTCCTCATTACAAATTTAGTTCGCTTATATCAAATCTATTAAAGTCAAAGCCTTATTAGTTAATTTTATAAAAGTACC
>CAIQOG010000322.1 GCA_903873355.1 uncultured Bacteroidales bacterium | reverse complement strand
TTTCTTTTTGACGAATAAAAGCAAATACGGATTCCGGCTTTGAATTTTTCAATATAGTAAAATCACCACCATAGTTCAAATTCCACAAGGCTTTATTGTTTTTCTTCAGTTGGTTTAATTGAGTGAGTAGTTCCTGACGAACATATTTTCCAAAATCAACAGTGTCTTTATCAAAAAAACGGAGACGTTTCTTCAACCCTGCTTCCTGACCGGTATAGGTTAGCGGCATGCCCGGAACGGTGTAAATAAACACATTGAATGCATCAACTGCTTTCTCGCCTAAGCGTTCGTATTCACTTCCATCCCAGGTGTTCAGGTCGTGATTAGTGATAAACTGCATTCTCAAATCTTCGGGTTTGAACTTCTTATTCTCATCTACAAAATGTTTCACAAGCGAAGTTACATTCATTTTTCCTTTTGCAATTGCATTTATAGTGTCTTTCAGTGGCCAGTCGTATGTCATATCAAATGCCCTGTGAATAACGGGTTCACCTGCTTCGGCAAGAAAAAAGCAATTTGGTTTTAATTCATCAATAGCCTTGCGGGCATTTATCCAAAAACTTAGTGGAATCATACCGGCTACATCGCAGCGGAAACCGTCAATATCTGTATTTTTTACCCAATATTTCATAGCATCAATCATGGCTTTACGCAATTCCGGATTGTCGTAATTCAGGTCAGCCGTATCTTCCCAATCCGTTCCTTTGGGTATAATTATATTGCCCAGACTATCTTTTGTGTACCAGTCGGAATGCGGTTTTATCCACACATTATCCCACGAAGTGTGATTTGCCACCCAATCAATAATCACATGCATTCCCAGTTTATGCGCTTCATCAACCAAATTTTTGAAATCAGCTTCCATTCCGTATTCAGGATTTACAGCAGTATAATCTTTCACTGCATAATAACTCCCGAGTTTGCCTTTGCGGTTTTTCTCGCCAATATGATTGATGGGCATCATCCATATAATATCAACGCCCATGGCTTTAAGGCGTGGTAATTGTTTCTGAAATGCTGCAAATGTACCTTCTGGTGTGTATTGACGAGTGTTGACTTCGTAGATATTACAATCTTTGGCCCATTCGGGCATCGATTTTTTATAGTCAATTGAATCCATCAGATTATCTGATTTGAAAGAGTGGCTTTTGCACGATGACATAAAAATATCAGTCAGACTTAGTGCCAAAACAATGACGATGGCAATTGAATAAACGTATTTTCTCATAAAAAGTAATTTAATTAATTGATAGTGATTCTGTTATTTTAATTCAAGGATTAATGCGGTTTGTGCCGGAATGCTAATATCTGATTTAAGATTGTAATTTGCACCGGTTATAATATCTATTCCTGTAGTTTTATCAACAATACTTTCAGTGTATCTGTTGACTTTCAGATCGGTAGCTGTTTCATTATTGTTTATTACCACCATTATTTTTTCAGTGTTATTGTAACGGAAATACACATAAACGTCTTTCTCTGGGCAATAGTGGGTAAGTGAACCGGTATGAATCACAGATTTGTATTTACGCCAATTCAGTAGTTTTGCCATGAAATCAAAATACTTTTTCTGAACTTCGGTGCGACTTTTTGGGTTAAAGGCATTAATTGAATCGCCTGCCCAACCTCCCGGAAAATCCTGCCGTATATCACCATCGCCAAGCTCTTTATTACCTCTCATGCCAATTTCGGAGCCATAATAAATCTGAGGAATTCCCCGCATAGTCATCAAAACCGACATAGCCATTTTGAACTTATTCAAATTTCCTTTATAATTCTCGTTAATTCGCTGAGTGTCATGATTTTCAGCAAAAATGAGCAAGTTGTTGATATCGGGATATAAATAGTCATTTCCAATGGTATTATAAAGCCGATTCATTCCCAGGTCTTCCCAAAATTTCCCATGTTCATTAAAGCAGGTAAGTAAAGAGCGTTGCAGAATAAAATCCATTACTGAAGGCAATTCCGAATTGTATTTTAGAGAGTTCACAGAATTCTTCTGCCAAAAAGCAATGTCCATCGAATTTGCAAATGAAGTTTCGCCAACGATATTAAATCTTGGATATTCATCAGTTATCGCTTTAGCCCATTGGGTCATAGCATCCCGGTCGTTGTATTGATAGGTGTCCATTCTTATTCCATCCAGGTTTGACGATTCAATCCACCAAATGGAATTTTGAATGAAATACGTCCAGAAATAGGAATTTTTCTGATTCATATCCGGCATCGTTTTATCAAACCAGCCGTCGATAAAGGGTTTTTTGTCTATCTCTGAGGCATGTGTATCTTTTATTGTACCTGCTTTATGATTCGTGTAGGTCATTGAAGGCCACTGATGAATCCAGTCTTCGAAAGGTAAATCCGCCATCCACCAACTCCAGATTCCACAATGGTTGGAAACCATATCCATAATCACTTTCAAACCTTTTTGGTGTGATGCTTCTACAAAGTTTGAATATTCAGCATTGCTGCCAAAGCGGGGATCAATTTTATAATAATCGCTGATAGCATAGCCATGGTAACTGTATTTTTCGTAATTATTTTCCTGAACGGGAGTACACCAAATAGCTGTAGCCCCAAGTTCTTTAATATAATCCAAATGATCAACAATTCCTTTGATATCTCCTCCATGACGAGCGTAGTCAATCTTACGGTTCACTTTGTCAGGCATAGAGTCAATGTTATCGTTTTTCGGATCACCGTTTGCAAAGCGGTCGGGCATAAGCAGGTAAATCACATCGGAACTCGTAAAACCCTGTCGGTCGGATGAGCCATTGCGTCGTTTTTTTAATTCATAAGTAATGGAGATGTCAGATTTGTCAGGTTGTTTCAGTCTGATTTGAAACGTTCCTGCTTTAGCTTTTTTAGAATCGATTTCGAGTGTCACAAACAGATAATTTGGACTGCAGGCTCGATTGGTTTTAAGTACTTTTACGCCCGGATAGTTTATTTCAGGCAGGCGGTTGCAGATTTCCGTTCCATGAATTAGCAACTGAAGTTGTGAGTTTTTCATGCCAACCCACCAAAATGTAGGTTCTACGCGCTCAATCTGAGCTGAAAGTTGAAAAACTATGGAAAGAAATACAAAGAATGTGATTTTCTTCAACATGTTACTTTGATTTTATTGTCGGAAAGTCAGTTGCCTGAGGATAGTTTTGCAAAAGGGAACCAGTTCGATTCTGACTTTCTTATCTTCATAAAAGTTCAGTAGCGTAATTTGAATTTTACCACTTTTATATTCCGGTTGTGGATCTTTAGTCATAACTAAATCAGGTTTTGGATAGGCTTGTATGTAAGTATAATCACTTAATTCAGGCAGATAACTTCTGCCCTGAATTTCTTTTGAGGCTATTGGATAAGCATAAAGTAATGCCCCGTATTTGCAGTATTTTTCGCCCATTGTATTGGTTAAAAGTTCTATACTTGCTTCAAAAGATAAATTTACGATTTCATTATTGGTAAATACCTTGTCTATCACAATATATTCATTATCAACAATATAATCTGATTTAGAGATAATAGCCTTTGCCCATGCCGGTTTATGAATTTTTAGTTTGAATTTAGCTGGGTTGTCAGTTGTGATTTTAAAGCTGAACTCATTTTTATACGGATATTCGGTTACTTCCTGAATTTGCACAATGTTGTCTCCAAGTTTGGTTTTCATGCTACATGGTCCCAATAGGGTTGCAACCAATGTGTTTTCGCCTTCTTTCATCCACATATTCTGAACAAAGTAAGGTGTAATTCTGCCTGCATTCGGACTACAGCATACGGCAACATCCTGATGAGCAGGCGAATATTTGTACCGTGTTTGAATTCGACCAAATTCTCCTTGTCCATTTCTTGCTCCGGTCATTTCATAGGAGTTATCTGTTTTTAGATAAGCAATGCAGGAATGATCCGGATTTTGAGCACCCTGAGCAGCATTATAAAATTTTTTTCAATTTTGTCGGCTATTGAATTGTCTCCTGTTTTTTGCAGAAGGATTGAATAACTATCGGTTAGTTCCTGAATGGAACAATATTCGTATCCTGTAAAAGTTTCGTCTGAAATTTTACCCTGAATCCATTCGTCGCCTATCGGTCCGCCCGAAATTGTTATAACTTCCTGAATCCTTTTCAAATAAGTGCTTAACGCAGTTTTTAAAGTATCATTATTGGTACTGTATGCTGCCAGAATAAGTGGTCGGATATGTTCATAGGTATGAACACCATGACTTTGAAGAAGGTAGTTTGAGTTTAAAATACTATTTAACTGAACATCTTTTTCGCTGGTAATGTTCGATGAATAATTTTCATACAAAAACAAGGCATATTTTCTGTATATTTCGTTGCCGGTTAGTTTGAACATTCTGTCGCAAATGTCAGTAAATGTCAATCCATGGGCTACTCCACCCGAAAAATCAGTCCCGGCTTCAAAAGGATTTGATTTGTAAATCGGATAATTATTCATAACATTATCTACTGTTTTGATCAATGCAGTCATAACCCGTTGGTCTTTGCTGTATTCGTAATATGCTAATAATCCGCGGCACAAAGTTGTTTTAGCCCACAATTCACCATTCTCAGAAATAAATTTATAACGAAGTTCGGGATCGTAGATTCCAAGATAACCATCTGCGTCCTGAGTTGAAAGGATTTTATCAACATACTCTTTCAATTTGTGAATTTGTGCAGTATCGTTTAACAATAACACATTCCGTATATATCCATCCCACCAGTTTGATTGTGTTTCGGAGTTCCACCATTTGTATTGTTCAGTACCTTGTTCATTGTCATCTTTCAGGTTTCCAAGATCTTTTTGGATGCTGTTTTTGTGAAGTCTTTTAATGTAGATTGAATCATTGAATAAACCGGGTACTGCTTTGTCAAGATTTCCGACAAAACCATTGATATCAGCTCGCATTTGTGTTTTCAGCCAGCCTTCAGGGAGCACAGAACCAACAGGTAGTGAGCTGAACTTCTCGGGTTGAAGCTGAAATTTAAATGTTTGTGATTGCATGCACAGTGGTATAAAAAGAAATAGAAGCGATGTTATTTTTTTCATATTTGTTCGATTTAATTTACAAAAATAGGCTTTAAATATCTGCGATAATTAATTTACTCTATAAGTTTCAAAAATATAAATTGCAAACGATTGCGTTTGTTTTCAGAGATATTACAACTTTGGCAAATAAGGTGTTTGTATAGGAGAGATGATCAATTTAATTTGATTGGTGGTGAGAATAATTGGGTATTTTATTTCTCTGAGTACCGGGAATGAATCAAGTTTTGTAATTTCTACTTTTGCAATTCCTAAACGTATTATGTCCAGTTCTTTGGCGGCACTGTACGAAAGGTCAATCATTAATTTTCTGTGAAAAGGTCCGCGATCAGTGACTTTTACAATTACTTCACGGTCATTTTTGGGATTCCGCACCTTCAGAATTGTTCCTAATGGATAAGTTTTATGAGCACAGGTCATACTGTCGGGGTGATAACGCCCACCATCGGAAGTGTGCCGACCCTGTAATTTTTTGTTGTAATATGTCGCATTTCCAACTTGCTGCGAATAAGCGAAATAGTTGAAAAACAAACAAAAAAATATTGATATGAACAGTTTTCTTCTCATTTGAGCATCCGGTTTCATCTACAAATATACTGAAAATTGGAAATTAAAAACGAATCTAAAATTGTTTTAAGGTTTTTATGAGCAAATAAACGATTTTAAATTTCAGATTGCTATTTTAGGTTGTTTGAATATAAAAACCGGATTGTTGATTTCAACAAAAAATAGTACCTTTGTAGCTCAAAAAATAAGCTTATAAATATGAGCCATACTGAACAACAATTCGATCAGGTTACTGCCATTTGTCACGACATTTTCATCAAAAAAATGAAAGATTATGGTGCTTCCTGGCGCATTCTACGTCAACAGTCTGTTACTGATCAGATTTTTATTAAAGCTAACAGGATTCGTAGCATTGAAACTAAAGGAATTTCAAAAGTTGATGAAGGAATTCGTTCCGAACTGATAGCTATTGTGAATTATGGAATAATAGGATTGATTCAGCTCGAACTTGGTTTTTCCGATTCAGATGATTTGTCTTTCGAAAAAGGTGAAGAACTTTATTCAAAGTATCTGCTTGAAGCCAAAAAATTGATGATGGATAAAAATCACGACTATGACGAAGCCTGGCGAACTATGCGTATCCAATCTTATACCGACTTGATTTTAATGAAAATATACCGCACAAAGCAAATTGAAGACAATCAGGGTAAAACACTGATTTCGGAAGGTGTTGATGCAAATTATTTTGACATGATAAACTATGCCGTGTTTGGATTAATAAAATTCCACGAGGCCGAAACCAACTAACCCATATTCAATCAACTAATTACTATTAACGTATGAATAAATCAATGCAACTTGCCGGCAATATATCATTACAGGTAAGCCGGTATATATTTGGGGCTGTTTTTGTTTTTTCGGGCTTTGTAAAAGAGATAGACCCAATGGGATTTTCTTTCAAAATTGAAGAATATCTGCGCACTTTTGGAGGGTATTTCGAATCATTAGCTGATTATGGATTGGTAGTTGCAATCGCACTTGCAACACTCGAACTGTTTATTGGATTGAATATGATTTTCAAGATTCATTTCAACAGCACTTCAGTGCTTGCTTTGCTTTTTATGCTGGTTTATACTCCGCTAACTTTATATATAGCCATAAAAAACCCTGTAACTGATTGTGGCTGTTTTGGCGATGCACTGATAATTAGCAATTGGGCTACTTTTGCAAAAAATGCAGTCTTGTTTGGAATGCTGATAGTGATGCTGATTTACAGTTCCAGATTCAAATCAAATTTCACAAAGAAACCTCAATACTTCATGTCCGGTTTCTTTATTTTAGCCAGTGTCGCATTATCAACATACAGTTATCGTCATTTGCCGATGTTCGATTTTCTGTCGTTTAAAGTCGGAGTAAATATCCCAAAAGAAATGGAAATTCCGGAAAATGCTCCTAAAGATCAATATCAAACCACATTTATTTATGAGCGGGAAGGTGAGCAAAAAGAATTTACACTTGAAAATTACCCTAAAAATGATTCCAGCTGGATTTTTGTTGACCAAAAATCGAAGCTAATTAAAAAAGGTTTTATGCCCCTTATTCATGATTTTAGTATTGTAAATGAAAAATTTGATGATATAACTCAGGAAGTACTTTCATATCCCGGTAAAACTTATCTGATGATTATATATGATGTGGATGATGCCTCGAAAAACGGAGCAAAGGAAGCAGAAAAGATATATCAGAAAGTTCTGAAAAGTGGTGACAAATTTTATGCATTGACAGGTTCATCGGAT
>CAIQOG010000321.1 GCA_903873355.1 uncultured Bacteroidales bacterium | reverse complement strand
GTGGCAATCAATACTATGAAGTGAATAACATTTATGAAAATAAAAGTTTGGGGATTGAAAATTATACTTTTATTTATATTTTTTGCAGACACGTTAATAGTCTCTGCTACCAAGCCTGTTGATTTTGTAAATACGAGTATTGGCGTTATTGATAATCGTACAAACAATTGTGTAATTGGACCTATGATGCCTTATGGTAGCATTAATCCTTCACCACAAACACAGCGTGACCCGAAAGATCGATATGGCGGACACGATGGTTACGACCCACGTTTCCCTATTATTGGGTTTGGACAGCTGCATGTAAGTGGTACTGGTTGGGGTAGCTATGGCCATTTTCTGATTTCCCCACAGGTGGGATTAAATGTAGGAAAAGGAACGCATGACTCACCTAAATCAGGTGAAATTACCAAAGCATATTACTTTAAAACAAATCTTGACCATTACAATCTTACAGCCGAAGTGAGTCCAAGACACTACAGTGCCATGTATCGTTTTAGTTTTCCGGCCACTGATAGTGCAACTATAGTTTTCGATGCTTCACAGAGCATTGGACTTGATATTGCAACAATAATGGGAGGAACAATTTATGAAAATACAGCTTCTATTGATAACGTAAAACGCCAATTACAAGGCAAAATAAGAATACGTTCTGGTTGGCCTGAAGGTACTTACACACTTTATTTTGTAGCAAAATTAGATAAAAAGTTTTCTGATTGGGGAGTCTGGAAATCAGATACTCTTTTCAATAAACGTGATTTTGTGGAGAATAATTCACAAGACGGACGACATGTTGGCACCTATTGTCGTTTTAAGACCAAGAAAAAAGAGGCTATTATAATGAAAGTGGCTATTTCTTTCAAAGGATACGATCAGGCAGAAAAATTTTTAGACCATGAAATTCCACACTGGAATTTTGAAAAAATAGTTGCACAAGGCAAATCTGAGTGGAACAAAAAACTGAAAGCAATAAAGATTGATACTAAGACAGATGATGAAAAAAAGGTTTTCTATTCAGCAATGTACCGTGTTTTGACAATGGCTCGTGACCGCTCAAAAGATAATCCCAATTGGCTATCCAACCAACCTTACTGGGATGATAATTATGCTTTTTGGGATACCTGGCGAACCGCTTTTCCAATGATGTTGCTTATTGACAATAAAGCTTTGCGTGATAATGTGTTAGCACTGCTTGACAGGTTCAAACACAACGGATTTGTGCGCGATGGATTTATTGCCGGACGCGATAAAATGGAGGAACAAGGTGGAAATGATGTGGATAATATCCTGACAGAGACCGTGTTGAAAAATGTACAAGGAATTGATGCCAATGAGGTATACAAACTATTAAAACATAATGCTGATAATGAACGAAATGGTTTGCCTGATAAATTCTGGAAAACGGATACATTGAGAAAAAAAAACAATATACGTTACAAAGAATTGGGTTGGATTCCGCAATGTGTGATGAGTTCATCCAATACGATTGAATATGCTTACAACGACTTCTGTGTGGCGCAGGCGGCAAGGAAATTAGGTGAAAATGAAGATTACAATTACTACCTGAAACGCAGCATGGGTTGGGTGAATTTGTGGAACGACACGCTCAGGAATAAGGGGTTTACAGGTTTCATGGATGCACGTCGTGCCGATGGAAAGTTTGCCGGAATTTTTCCACAGAAAAACGGTGGATCATGGAAAACGCCTTTTTATGAGGGAGATACCTGGACTTACAGTTTCGGAATTCCGCACGGATACCAAAAGTTATTTGAGTTGATGGGTGGTAAAGAAAACTATGTAAAACGGTTAGATTTTGCATTCAAAAACCATTTGATTGACCTAACCAACGAGCCAGCATTTCTGATTACCCGTTCATTCTCAGAAGCAGGAAGACCTGACTTAACTTCGTATTGGACACATTATGTAATGAATAAATATTACGATATAACTGGCTATCCTGGAAACGATGATACCGGAGCCATGTCATCATGGTATATGTTTTCGGCTATGGGTATTTTCCCAAAAGCAGGTACCGATATCTATTATTTGAATGCACCAAAATATGCCAAAACAGTCCTAACACTTGCTGGGTCAAAAAAACTAACTATTTTAGCAAAAAATATAGGTGAAAGCGTAGTTTACATTCAATCCTGCAAAATAAATGGAAAAGAGTGGACAAAACCTACTTTCCAACATTCCGATATTTGTAATGGAGGAAAAATTGAAATGGTTTTGTCGAAATTACCCACTGAATGGGGGAAAGAATAATGTCTTAATTTATTGATAATGAGAAATATTTATATTTCAATTCTATTTTTTGCAGTTTTTGCATTATTATCATGCAAAAATAGTGATGATGACGTTGTAATTCCTCCAACAACTATGATGCCCGATCACCCACGAATTCTTTGGGGAACAGACGAAGAACAAGCAATTAAAACTGCTATCGCTGTACCGAATTCGTGGCAAAAAAAAGTGCATGATTTTATTTCGGCCGAATGCGATAAGTTTATGAATTTACCACCTAAAGAGCGTGTACTTACAGGAGTTCGATTGCTGGAAGTGAGTCGAGAAATGAAACGCCGAATTATCTACCTATCATACATGTATCGTGTTACCAATGATCAAAAATACAGGGACAGAGCTGTTTTGGAAATGAATGCGGCCTGTAATTTTTCGGACTGGAATCCCACTCATTTTCTGGATGTTGCTGAAATGTCTCTCGGAATTGGTATTGGTTATGATTGGTTGTACAATACCTTGCCCGACTCAACACGTACAAAAATAGTTTCTGCAATCCATACCAAAGGGATTGATCCGTCATATAATTCATCTTATAACAGTGTGTTTCTAAATTCAACCAGTAATTGGAATCTTGTTTGTCATTCGGGAATTATGACGGCAGCAGTGGCTACGTTAGAAAAAGAAAATGATTGTCAGAAAGTAATAAGTCGTGCTACAACATATATGCCCACAGCATTGGCAGCTTATGGACCGGATGGAACTTATCCCGAAGGCTATGGCTATTGGATTTATGGGACTTCTTTTGCAGTTGTAGGCATCGCAACTTTACAACATCTATACGGCAACAAATACGATACTCAGTTGCTGCCAACATATTTTATGAAAACACCATATTATTTCGAAAATATGATTGGTTCATCGGGTGGTTGTTATAGTTTTGGTGATACTCCGCTTAGTACCACAGTTTCACCACCCATGTTTTGGTTTGCAAAAAAATTGAACGATCCATCGCTGCTTTGGATTGAAAAAAATTACCTCAATACCACCATTTCAAATTTAGATGCTTTTATGCCAATGTTGCTGATATGGGCATCGAATTACGATACAAATTCTATCACTGAACCCGTTAAAAAATCTTTTTTGGGAACAGGCGAAGCACCCATAGCGCTTTTGCGTACAAGTTGGAATAATACTGACGCTATTTCTATAGCATTTAAGGGTGGTACAATGACTACTTCGCACTCCCATATGGATGTAGGTTCGTTTTTATTTGATGTTGGGACAACTCGCTGGGCGATGGATTACGGTGCCGATGATTATACAAAACTCGAAGCTAATGGTAATCCGTGGGATATGAGTCAAAGTTCATTCCGGTGGACGGTTTTCAGGTATAATAATTTGGCACACAATACTCTCGCATTCGATGCAGCCAAACAAATTGTATCTGGAAAAGCTACCATAACTAAAAATTCAGATCAAAACTCCAATTTTATGTATGCGGTTGCCGATTTATCGCCAGTTTATAATGGGCAAGTTGTATCGGCTCAACGTGGAGTAGCTATTGTAAATGGCAAATACGGGTTAATTCGCGACGAAATTGTGAATTTACCATCCAAATCCACTACCTTGCGTTGGAATATGCTAACCAAAGGTGTTCCAACCATACAGCAATCGTCACAATCCATTTTATTAACTCAAGGCACTCAGAGACTTACGTTGAAAGTTGTTTCGCCAGCCATAGGAGTCACTATGAAAACATGGTCAACAGTTGCACCGAATAGTTATGAGGCTTCCAATGCAGGAACATATATGGTAGGATTCGAAATTACATTGCCTGCTGGTACAACAACCAATGTTAGCGTCCAGTTAATCCCTGCTGGAAATGAATCGTTTATAGGAGCTGACGATAAGATACTTTCAAATTGGGGACAATAGATTATACCGATTTTAGCTTTAAAAAATCAAATGATAAAACAAAAAACAGTACAGATTTTACTGCTTGGATTGCTTTTGTATTCGAAAGTTATTCCTGCTGAGAATACATTTAGTAAAAAAATTATTCAGTATTCACATCCTCGTATTTTGCTTTTAAAAGGTGAAGAAAAAACCATTCAACAATCAATTGTAGTTAATCCAACTTGGACAAAAATGCATCAAGCTATCATAAAAGCATCGGATGATATGCTTGATAAACCAGTGTTGGAACGTAAACTCGAAGGCATACGCTTGCTCGATGTGAGTCGTGAGGCATTGCGCCGTATCTTTTATCTTTCATACGCTTATCGCATTTCGGGTGAAAAAAAATATGCTCAACACGCTGAAAAAGAATTGCTGGCTGTTTCAGCTTTTAGCGATTGGCAACCTCCACATTTTCTGGGTGTGGCTGAATTGGCACTTGGTGTTTCAATCGGTTATGATTGGTTATATGATGAACTTTCACCCGAATCCAGAAATACAATTGAGCAAGCTTTGATTACCAAAGCCATTGAACCTTCGTTCGATTCAAAACAGGCTTCTATTTTTATTGGTCCCAGTAACTGGAATCAGGTTTGCAATGCTGGAATAGTTTATGCTGCGTTGGCTATAGCCGATAAAAAACCTGAAATGGCGGAAAAAGTGTTTTCCCGTTCCATTCAATCAATCTCAATTCCAATGAAAAGTTATGATCCCGATGGCGCTTTTGCTGAAGGTTATATGTACTGGCAATACGGTACTGTTTTTAATATTTTCATGCTCGATGCTTTACAAAAAGTAGGTATAACTGATTTGAAATTCTCGGATTATGAAGGATTTTCTAAAACGCCTTATTACCTGCAACACATGGTAGGAACTTCGGGGCAGAGTTTCAATTATATGGATTGTATTCCAAATTCTATTTTGAATGCTTCACAATTTTGGTTTGCTTCGCAACTAAACGATCCATCTTTACTTTGGGTTGAAAAAAGCTATCTCGAAAAAGACGGCTTTTTGATGCTAACCGATGGTAATGGATTACCCTTGACCAAAACACAAGCGAAAGTAGATAAGTTTAATCAATTTACAACCGACAGAACACTTCCGGCACTTATGATTTGGGGCAAAGACATTGATTTAGCTAAAGTTACTGCTCCCCAAAGCAATTCCTTTACCGGCAAAGGTGAAACTCCTGTTTGTCT
>CAIQOG010000320.1 GCA_903873355.1 uncultured Bacteroidales bacterium | reverse complement strand
TTCCTTATCCATCCGGTGCCGGTTTACATGTTGGTCATCCGCTTGGCTATATTGCATCCGATATTTTCAGCCGCTACAAACGGCTAAAAGGATTTAATGTACTTCATCCTATGGGTTATGATGCGTATGGTTTGCCCGCTGAACAATATGCCATTCAAACCGGTCAACATCCGGCAATAACAACAAAAATAAATATTGCCCGATACCGTGAGCAATTGGAGAAAATAGGTTTTTGCTACGACTGGGATCGTGAAATTCGTACCTGTGAGCCTGATTATTACCATTGGACTCAATGGGCATTTATTCAAATGTTCAATCATTATTTTGATATAAAACTTCAAAAAGCACAATCAATTTCATTATTGATAAAAGCTTTTGAAACGACCGGAACTGAAGGACTTCAGGCTAATTGTACTGAAGAACTGAGCTTTTCAGCAACAGAATGGAACGCAAAATCAGAAAAAGATCAACAGGAAACATTGCTAAATTATCGCATTGCTTATCTGGCCGATTTGAAAGTGAACTGGTGTCCGGCTCTCGGAACTGTTTTGGCAAACGATGAAGTGAGCGAAGGTCTTTCTGTACGTGGTGGTCATCCGGTTGAGCAACGTGTGATGCGTCAATGGAGTCTTCGTGTTTCTGCCTACGCTCAGCGATTACTCGACGGACTTGATAAAATTGACTGGACTGAATCGTTGAAAGAAACTCAGAAAAACTGGATTGGACGCAGTGAAGGTGCTGAAATGAAATTCAAAGTGAAAGGTCAGGGAGAGGTTTTAGAAGTTTTCACCACCCGTGCTGACACAATTTACGGTGTTACGTTTATGGTTCTTGCTCCCGAAAGTGAGTTGGTAAAAGTCTGCACAACGGTTGAACAAGCTGCTGAAGTGGAAGCTTATCTAGTTTCTACCAAAAAACGTACGGAACGTGAACGTATTGCCGACCGTCGCGTGACAGGTGTATTTTCTGGTTCGTATGCCATAAATCCTGTAAGCGGTACTGAAATTCCGGTATATATTTCCGATTATGTATTGGCAGGCTATGGCACCGGAGCTATTATGGCTGTACCGGCACACGATAGTCGCGATTACGCATTTGCTAAGCATTTCAATCTGCCAATTATTCCATTGATTGAAGGATGCGATGTGAGTGAAGAAAGCCTTGATGCCAAAGAAGGAATCATGATGAATTCCGGTTTTCTGAATGGCATGACTGTGAAAGAAGCTATTATGGCTGCCAAAAAATATGTTGCAGAAAAAGGAATTGGTCGGGTGAAAGTGAACTTCCGCTTGCGCGATGCCATTTTCAGTCGCCAACGATACTGGGGTGAGCCATTCCCTGTTTATTATAAAAAAGGTATGCCTTACATGCTTGACGAAAGCAAACTACCACTTGAATTGCCGGAAGTAGATAAATTTCTTCCCACTGAAAAAGGTGAACCACCATTGGGACGCGCTAAAGGCTGGGAGGTTGATGGCTTTCCTCTTGAACTGAATACCATGCCCGGTTTTGCAGGTTCATCGGCATACTACCTTCGCTATATGGATCCAAAAAACGATAAAGCATTAGTTAGTCCCGAAGCAAATCAGTATTGGAGAAATGTGGATTTGTATATTGGTGGAACGGAGCACGCTACCGGTCATCTTATTTACAGCCGATTCTGGAATAAATTCCTGTTTGATTT
>CAIQOG010000319.1 GCA_903873355.1 uncultured Bacteroidales bacterium | reverse complement strand
TCACAAATGCGCTCATCGAGTACAAATTTCAGCAATATACTTTTGTGTGATTTCGTATCACCATTCCGGTCGACAGAATGTCGGCGCGACTTCTTTCCCATGGCCACAAACATACTGCATGTACCGAATTCGTACAAATGATGATAAATAGATTCCACACCAATAGACCCGATATTAGTCAGGAAAATGCTGGAATGCCACGGACTGGCTTTGTTGATAAATTTAGGCATCAATCCAACTTTATCGAGATGGAGCAACATAAAAACCACAAACCGCAGTAAAAATTCAGGCAATAAACCCAGAATTTTAGAAATTGTGTCCGATGAATTTTGCTGACCTTGTTTTTGATTGTTTTCCTGTTCCTGTCGGGTCTTTCGTACAATGTCCTGCAAAGTGTCGGTAGGAAGAAAATAGGGTTTAATCAGTGTTTCTTCGCCTTCGTCGGATAATGAGCGTTTCACGGCAATGGAGAAATTGA
Organism: uncultured Bacteroidales bacterium; assembly: GCA_903873355.1. Next base: position 8,749 of record CAIQOG010000319.1, on the reverse strand, counting down.
CGTGATTACGGGCGAAAATTTTATTCCAGATAACAAATCTATTGAGGTGTGGACGCTGTGAAATCAGCCTGACGAGCGATGTCATTATCACGTGCATCACTGATAAATCGGGAATATCTTCTTTATGCACTTTGATAAACGCTTCGATATGGTCGATATCAATTTTTTCTTCAAAAAAATTCTGTGCATCCATGCGGGTACGCAGAAAATAAGGGATTACAGAGAATACTGCATCCACTTTTCTGACACGCCAACCATCGTAACGGTCGCCAAAACTCCAGCGAAAATATTTTAATTGATTCAGTTCATTCATTGCTTTAAATTTAAGATTATTGTAGCCAAAGATACAATATCTTTAATTATAAAACAAAGTACAATACAGAGAAGGTTTACAGCATGGCTGAAAGTAAGAAATTTATTATTTATCAATACGTTTTTTACCAACTCCTTCATCAACAAAAACTTCTTCAGGTGGAAGTAACAAAGCCGAAGGATTGGCAAGGATTTTCTCAAGTAAACGCATGGCTGTTGCAAAGTAGAACCCGTCACATATCCGTTCGTCTACAACAAATTTTAATTCAATCGTTTTCGTTGAACCGATAGTTCCATCGTTATTCACACTTTTTTTGGTACTTTTCTTACCCATGGCAGCAAAAACGCTGCATGTACCAAATTCGTAGAGATGATGATAAATGGATTCGATGCCAATAGAGCCTAAATTTGTCAGGAAAACTGAGGTGTGAAACGGACTGGCCTCAAAAAAGAATTTTGGCATCAGACCAATAGTATCAAGTTTTTTTATGCAAAAAACAACCGAACGTAACAGAAAATCAGGAAGATAACCCATAAATTTAGATATCGCATCCGACGAATTTTCCTGTCCAACCTGCTGATTGTTTAATAGTTCCAGATTCGTTTTCCGAACCACATCGCGCAAAGTATCAGAAGGCAGATAGTAAGGTTTGATAACCGTTTCTTCACCGGCAATAGTCATAGACCGTTTGATTGCTATTGAAAAACTAACGTGATTCCGTGCAAAAATTTTGTTCCACACAATAAACCTGTTCAGATAGGGACGTTGTGAAATAAGCCTGACAAACGAAGTAATAACCACGTCCATTATTGAAAGTCCGGGCATCTCTTTTTTATGCTCCCTAACAAAGTTTTCTATTATATCAACCGGAATTTTCAACGCAAAAAACACTTCGGAATCAGCCCGTTTGGTCATGATAAAGGGAGAAACAGAGAAAAGTGCATCAACTTTGCGAACACGCCACCCATCGTATCTGTCGCCAAAGCTCCAGTTGTAATATTTTAGTTTATCCTCTTTCTTCATAGCTATTGTTGAATTTTTTATCAAAGATATGATAATTCTGTCAGTAATCGGACTATTTTAGCATTAATTTCATAATTTCATTCTCGAAAATGTGTCCGTTATCCAGCATAAATCGAATAACTTCGAGCACTATACTTTCTTTCTGTGGTATTTTTTTGACCAATGCATTAACGGTAAGTTCTTCGGTTTCTAAAACATGTTGGATAGCCTGCCTTATTGTTTCAAATTCATTGGTAGACACTTGGTTTTCTTTCTTTTTCAGACACACATCACACTTCCCGCATGGTTTAGTGTCTTTCTCTCCGAAATACGAAAGTAACATTTGACTTCGGCAAATATTTTCCTCCTGAGCGTATTTCAACACAGCGGTTACACGGTTGATAAAACGATCACGGCGGTTGTCGTAAGTTTCTTTGCTGAGAATAATCCGGTCAGTTGCTTCCCGTTCATGAATATAGGTGAGAAAAGGCGTTCTCTTACGTGGAATATATTGAATAATCCGTTCTTTAGCCAAACCCACCAACTGCTGATAAAGCTCATCGTGTGTCCATTCGAGCCGTTTACAAATTGTTTCCTCGTTTATAGTGGCTAAATCGGTGAATAATCCGGTGTACGACCGCAGTAGAATATGTATCAGTTTTTCCTGTTCGGGGCTGTGTTTTACTTTGTATAAATCGTCTTTACCTACTGTAAAAAGTACACGTGACGAACTATCCTGTTCATCCGTAAGCTCAATATATCCGGCTTGCTGTAGAATTTTCAGACTGTTGTAGGTAATGAGAATCGGCAATTTGAACCGTGTACAAAAGTCGGCAATATCAAAAGCAAAAACCTTATCAAGACCTGAACCTACACCAATTTCGAAATAATTTCCCAACGACTCATACACTTTCCGAATCATTTCCTTTTCAGGGAAACTGTCGGCAATCCGTTTCTTTATTTTTGTGGCATCGCTGTTGTTATACAGTAAAACCGCATAGGCTTTTTGTTCATCGCGCCCTGCCCTACCCGCTTCCTGAAAGTATGCTTCCAATGAATCAGGTAAATCCAGATGAATTACTGTCCGAACCTCCGCTTTATCAATTCCCATTCCGAAAGCATTGGTAGAAACAATCACACGCGTTTCGCCCGATTTCCAGCGAGCTTGTTTGGCATCTTTGGTTTCGTTTTTTAGTCCGGCATGGAAGTTCTCAGCCGAAATACCGTTCACATTAAGAAAATCAGCGACTTCTTTGGTTTTCTTACGATTACGGACGTAAACAACTGACGTTCCGGGAACGCTATTCAATATTTTAAGCAGATTTTCATCCTTATTCTCGACTGTACGCACCACATAAGCCAGATTAGACCGATGGAAACTTTTCTGAAACAGATTAGGTTCTCTGAAATGCAGTTGTTTCTGAATATCGTCAACTACTTCGGGCGTGGCGGTGGCAGTAAGTGCCAGCAGAGGCACATCGGGTAGCAATTCCCTAATATCGGCAATGCGCAGGTACGACGGACGAAAATCGTATCCCCACTGCGAAATACAATGAGACTCGTCGACCGCAATCATACAGACTTTCGTTTGTTTGATTTTTTCCATAAAAATGCCGGTAGCTAACCGTTCAGGTGAAACATAAAGGAACTTGTAGGCTTCATATACAGCATTTTCGAGTGTCATCAAAATGTCGTTGTGCGACATTCCTGAGAAAATAGCTGCGGCAGCAATTCCTCTCGTTTTCAGATTCTCAACCTGATCTTTCATCAAAGCAATAAGCGGTGTAACCACCACGCAAAGCCCATCCATCGCCATGGTCGGCACCTGAAAAGTCAGCGACTTTCCACCACCGGTAGGCATTAATCCAAGCGTATCCTTACCCGCTACAATGCTGCGAATAATATCACCCTGAAGCGGACGAAACTCATCGTAACCCCAGTATTGCTTAAGTATTTGAAGGTATTGCTGCATGTTGTTTAACCAGTAAGGCACTAAGAACACAAAGTTTACTTTGATTGAGAAAAAATTTACGAATAAGAATTGAACTGGTTTATTGTAATCTAAAATTTACTGGAACTAAATACCAAACAGCTACATTTTTTCCATTCTGACTGCCGGGAATAAAATTCGGGAGAAGCTTTACTACACGAACTGCTTCATCATCGCATTCAGGAAAAAGTGAACGAACAACCTCAACCCTGCTTACTTGTCCTGTTTTTGAAACTACAAAACGAATAATAACTTTACCCTGAATATGATTTTGCATTGCCTTTATTGGGTACTTAATGTTTCTACTAATAAACTTTAACATCTCTATTTCGCCACCAGGAAAAACAGGATTATGTTCAATGACTGAATAAATTTTCTCATCAGTATCAACATTTGATTTTAAACTTCCATCTACAATCTTTTTTTCTTTTGTTTTAATCAGAATAACTCCAAATCGGGCATCTTCTCCATACTTAACAATTAAATCTGCAACTTCATTTATTGAATCCGGTTTAATTACATTTACAGATTCGATTGATTGTGATTTTAAAATTGATAAATCAAAATCGGATGGCAAAACTTTACCGTTAAGCACTTTTACCGGCTGTTTGTCATTTTTGTTTGTTGATTGTGAATTTTGAGCATTTAGCACTGTTGCAATAGTAATGATTAACATTACAACTGCACAGGTAATGGTTTTGAGGTTGGTGTGTTGATTTTTCATAATGAGAATATTTAAACTTTCAATTGGATAATGTTCTACAAAAATACAAAAAATGATTAACAAACCTAAGGTCGTGGTAAATTGTTTTCTTTATTTTAGCGGACAAAATGACTTCTACCAATAAAAATCGTATTTTTGCATCTATTATAACAAGAAATTTATGAAAACAATATTTAAATTCACACTGATATTGGTAGTTTTATTGGGTTTTTCGGGAGCAGCATTTGCTCAAACCAACTACTACTTCTATGTTCAATTAAAGAATAAGAATAACTCGCCTTATTCGCTTTCCAATCCTTCAGCATATCTGTCGGCTCGTGCTATTGCGCGTCGGACTACTTTTAGTGTGGCAACAGATTCCACAGATTTACCTGTAAATCCGGCTTATGTTCAGCAAATTGAGAATCTGGGAGCACATGTTCATTGTGCAAGTAAATGGATGAACGGCGTTACTGTGAAGCTAACTGATTCAACCAAAATGAGTCAGGTTCGGGCATTACCTTTTGTCAGTTTTGTGCAATATACCGGCTTGTTAGTTGGTGCTGCGCAAACGCCTCCTGCTAAGAAAAATTCAAAAGCAACCTTGAATTATGGAATTGCTGCCGGACAAATTACTCAGTTGAACGGAACTTCTCTGCACGATGAGGGATTTAAAGGCAAAGGAATACATGTTGCAGTAATCGATGCCGGATTCACGAATGTAAATATAAACACATGTTTCGACAGTTTACGTCTTCAGGGAAGATTGCTCGGAACAAAGAATGTTATAAACCCGTTAGCAGATATTTATTCGGAAGATACTCATGGAGCTATGGTGTTGTCAACTATGACCGGTAATATGCCGGGACAATATCTTGGGACTGCTCCTGAAGCTTCGTATTGGATTATCCGAACTGAATATGGCCCGACCGAGTATAAAGTTGAAACCGACTTTTGGTGTAGTGGAATTGAATTTGCCGACAGTGTAGGTGCTGACATTGCAACTTCTTCGCTGGGTTATTCAACTTTTGATGATACGAAAATGGATTTTACCTATGCCGACATGAATGGAAAAGTCTCTCGTGCAAGCCGTGCAGCAACTATTGCCAGCCAAAAAGGAATGGTAGTGTTGGTAGCTGCCGGGAATGAAGGTGATCCTACAAATTCATGGCATTATATAAGCTCACCGGCTGATGCTGATGGAATTATTGCAGTTGGTGCAGTAACATCTGCTGGAATACCAAGTACATTTTCTTCGTATGGTCCCAGTTCCGATGGTCGTGTGAAACCCGAAATCTGTGCTACCGGAACTTCTTCTGCATTAGTGAACACTAGTGGAACACCAACCTATGGAAACGGAACATCCTTTGCAACACCCATTATGGCCGGAATGACGGCTTGTTTACTTCAGAAATATAAGTCTCAAAATCAAAATCCGAGTATCTCAACCTTGTTGCAATCTATTTTTAAAACAGGGAATCATTTTAATAGTCCTACAACTCAAATGGGTTACGGAATCCCCGATTTTAAAGCAGCTGAACAAAATCTAACAACTTTTGATCTGGTACAAAAGTTTGAAAAAAACAACTTCACAATTTCGTTTAATCCTCAGTATCATTCATTGATAATTCATCACAACAACGTTGGCAATCCACAAAACGCTTCAGTAAAGATTTATTCAATAACCGGAAATTCACTTGTCTGCCAAACAATTTCAGATATGACTACGGTTATTCGTACTACTGGATTTACTCCCGGAATTTATGCTGTTTGTGTATCTGGAAATGGCATGACTGAAACAACAAAGATTATTATTCAATAAAAGTAGTGACAGGTCGCGACCTGTCACTACAACATTGTAAAAAAATGACTTCCATAACCCTCTCCGAACTAACCAGTCAGATTCAGGAAACCATACGAATGAATTTCGATTCTTCGGTGTGGATTCGTGCGGAGATAAGCGAGTTGCGCGAAAATCCGGGTGGTCATTGTTATCTGGAACTGATCGAAAAAGACAGCAATTCTGATGCATTGCTTGCCAAAACCAAAGCCACTATTTGGGCAAATACATTCCGAATGTTGAAACCCTATTTCGAAAGTAGTACAGGACAAGTTCTCCGTTCAGGACTGAATGTCTTGGTGGCTGTTACGGTGGAGTTTCACGGGGTTTACGGTTTTAGCCTGAATATACGCGACATTGACCCTACTTTTACTATTGGAGAAATGGCTGCACGACGATTGCAGATTATTCGACAATTGGAAGCCGATGGCATTGCGGAAATGAATAAGCAGTTGGATTTCCCTGTATTACCTCAGCGATTGGCTGTTATTTCTTCAGCCACTGCAGCAGGATTCGGAGATTTTTGCGATCAGTTGAAAAACGAAAATTACGCTTTTTACATCAAACTCTTTCCTGCCATTATGCAGGGCGATCAGGCTGAAGTTTCGATTATAGCTGCTTTGGAAAAAATCTATGAAAATATTGAGCTTTTTGATGTAGTGGTGATTATCCGAGGTGGTGGTGCAACAACTGATTTAGCTTGCTTCGATTCATACCAATTAGCGCTGAACTGTGCTCAATTCCCATTACCCATTTTGTCCGGTATTGGCCACCAGCGCGATATTTCTATTCTGGACATGGTGGCTCATACCAGCGTAAAAACACCAACTGCTGCTGCTGAATTTTTGGTTTCAAACCTTCAACTGGCAGAAAGCAGAGTCGATTCGGTGTTTTATGATATAAGTGAACAGATAAAGGGCAAAATTGAAAATGAACTTCGCTATTTTGACCGTTCAGAAATGCGAATTAAACAAGTACTTACCAATTTGTTTGTTCAGAAGTCCTACATTTTACAAAATATCCACACACGACTCCGTTCGGCTGTCCGACTTCAAATTCTGAAAGAAAACAATCGGCTGAGTTTGTTGGAGAAGAATATCGAAACACATTCACCGGCATATCTGCTTAAACATGGTTATACCATCACCACGCTGAATGGCAAACGAATTACTTCGGTGAAACAGGTAAAGAAAGGAGATAAAATCCGTACCTTTGTGGCTGATGGTGATTTTGGAAGTGAGACCATTTAATTTCCAATTATTTAATTGTTAAATTATTAATTTATAAATTTTCAATTCCCAATTTTAATTTAATGAGTCAAATCATTCTCGAAAATATGGAGTTCCATGCTTATCATGGCTGTCTGGAACATGAGCAAACACAGGGAAATACCTTTCTGGTTACAATTTCCATAAAAACAGACACAGAACAAGCCGGAAAAACTGACGAACTCGAGCATACGCTTAATTATCAGTTGGTTTACGATGTTGTCAAACGCGAAATGGAAATTCCATCTAAATTGATAGAACATGTTGGGCAACGAATTCTGGATAGCATTTATAATGCATTCCCTCAAATTCAGAAAATAGAAGTGAAGCTTTCTAAACTTAATCCGCCTCTTGGTGGGAAGGTAAATAGGGTTACAATTGAACTTACAAGAAATCGATAAAACAAAAAAAGCTTTTCTCAATGAGAAAAGCTTTTTTTAAAGTTATACAGCTAAGGTTTTCAATGCTTCGTACACCAGAATTGCCGGCCATACAATGGCTTTCAGAAATCCCAAAACACCGAGCCAGAAAGTGGTGGCGTGCGAAATAAAGTAAATAGCAGCACCAATAAGTCCTAATCCGTAAACAGCCCCACCCGATGCGTTAGCCTGATGGTGATAGTTTCTGTTATTACAATTGCAGTTATTCTCTTCGCCCATTTTTTTTATATTTTAAAGTTTAATACAAAATTCAACGAAACAAAAGTACAATTATTTTTGGTTTTGATTAATGGAAATCTGGATTATTTGTACAACCGTTCCCGAATAGCTTTAATCTCATCCGAAGTCACATAATCGTCGTAATCCATTTGTTTATCTATGATTCCCTTTGGAGTGAGCTCTATAATGCGGTTACAAACAGTCTGTATAAACTCACGGTCATGTGAAGCCATCAATACATTGCCTTTGAAATTTACAAGCGTATTATTAAATGCCTGAATGGATTCCAAATCCAAGTGATTGGCCGGTGAATCAAGCACCATTACATTGGCATTTTTCAACATCATGCGGGATATCATACAACGCATTTTTTCGCCTCCTGAAAGTACGCTGGCCTTCTTGAAAATTTCTTCCCCTGCAAAAAGCATTTTCCCTAAAAATCCCCTCAGGTAAGCCTCATGAGTATCTGTTGAATATTGAGCAAGCCAATCCATAAGAGTCATTTCTGATTGGAATAATTCCTCATATTCGAGTGGAAGATAAGCTTTCAAAATGGTTTGTCCCCACTCGAAAGTTCCGGCATCAGCTGTGTCGTGCCCTTTCAGGATTTCGAAAAGAGCCGTCATGGCACGTGTATCGCGCGACAGGAAAACGATTTTGTCGTCCTTCTGCATGGTAAAACTCAGATTCTTGAATAACAGGTTACCATTCAAGCTTTTAGTAAGTCCTTTTACTTCAAGTATGTTGTTTCCCGGTTCGCGTTCCGGAGTGAAAATAATCCCCGGGTATTTACGTGTCGATGGTTTTATTTCTTCAATATTCAGCTTCTCAATCATTTTCTTACGACTGGTAGTCTGTTTCGATTTTGAAGCGTTTGCACTAAAACGTGCAATAAATTCCTGTAATTCCTTTTTACGATCTTCAGCCTTTTTATTCTGCGAAAGCTGCTGACGTAAAGCCAGCTGGCTCGATTC
>CAIQOG010000318.1 GCA_903873355.1 uncultured Bacteroidales bacterium | reverse complement strand
TAATTACATCTTTTATATTACCATTTTTAATGGCAATTACATTGATGCTTCACTTACAGGGTTATCTTTCGCGTAAAGTAATGTCACTTGCATTGATAAATACCTCTTTGGTATTTCTGTTTAATTATTTTTATTTTCAAAAGGATTTTCAAACCTATTCCTATATCCACAGCATACACATTGGAACGGTTTTATGGATATTCCCATCCATTTATTTGTATGTAAATTCCATCCTTAATAATCGAAAAAACTTTAATTCAGCACTTTGGCATTTATTTCCCGGGTTATTATTTATGGTTATTTCGGCCATACTTTTTTACGGCTTTTTGAATAATTCTGAACGAATATATTATTTAACGAATTATCGAAAGAGTGATATTCATTTTTCGGAGCTAAACTTGCAAATAGTACGAATTTTCAGGTTCATCGACGTTGTTTTAATAATTAGCCAAATTGCCTATTATACTGTATCCATAACTATATCGTCAAATCGGTACAACGAAAAACTATTAAATGAATTCTCAAATGTCGAAAATATTTCAATTAACTGGATAAAGGGATTTAACTATTCATTTTTGGTCGTTGGAATCTTATTTATATGCTTTTATATTTTCAATCCTTTTAAGGAGCAAAATACCCTCTTGTTGGTCATAATACTATTGGGGGTTTCAATTTTTATGTGGGCAATGGGAATTGCTTCCTTCAAACAAAAACAGTTGTCTGATACTTTGGTAGAAGCAATTAAGGGGAATAGCGTTGTTGACATGAATGAAGTTAGCACGAATAACATTGAATTAATTTCAAGACTCATTGATTATGTGGAAACAAAACAGGCTTTTTTACTTTCAGAAATTAGTATGACAACCGTTTGCAGAGAATTGGGTACAAACCGCACGTATCTTTCTGCACTTATTAATCAACAGTTTGGCATCAATTTCAATGCATTTATCAATCAATATCGTGTGAAGTATATAACTGATTATTTAATTATAAATCCGACAACGACTAAGGATGAATTGGTAGTTTTAGGTGGATTTGGCTCTATGAGTAGTCTCAAACGAGCAGTAACCAAAAATAAAGAATTGTAATACTGGAGATAATCGTTTCCGGAATATTCCATCCAAAAACGATTTAACTATGGTCTGCTGATAAACACAAACAATACCATTTAATAAAATATATTGGTATAGACATTTAGAGCGCAGGGATTTTCTTTTAAAAATTAATATGAGTATCCGTTTGGATACCTAAATATAAGACCATAAGAGGACTTCAAGTACGTCCAGAAGTATTAGAGGTCATTAAAGAGGTTAGAAAAGATGTAAAAAAAGAAAACTCAGAATTCAAGAATGGAAACCTGACCATATTAAACGAAAAGCGTTCAATCCTAATAAATCGGTTAAATAACTTGGAAGATAAGCTGCTAGATGGGGAGTTAAACACATCCGATTTTCAACGGATCAAGACAAGAAATGAACTCGAAATTGGTCAAATTGATACTGAAATTCAACGATTTAATGAGATGAAAACAAACTTTGAAAAAAAATGGATTATTCAATAAATTTCATCAAAAATTTGGATAATATATTGATAAATAGTGACATGGATGATAAACGAAGGATACTGAGTTCAATTTTCACAGAAAAATTAGTCTTTTCTGATAATAAATTATTGAACTTTTTTAACAACGAATTTTTGTCAGTTATCTTTCAGAATACCAAAGAGTTACAAAATAAAAAAAGAGACAAAAAGGAAGAAAATTCCTCTTTGTCTCGTTCGGTAGCGGGAACGAGAGTTGAACTCGTGACCTCCGGGTTATGAATCCGACGCTCTAACCAACTGAGCTATCCCGCCATATTTTTTGAAAAGCGAGTGCAAAGATAGCTATTTTAGAACGTTTGACAAATATTTCAGTTGAAAAATCAGAAAAAATCTTTACTTTTCTGATATTAAGCCCTTTTCAAGTGCTAATGACATCATAAACTTTTTGGCAGCTTCATACTCATTGGGGATAACTCCATCGAGTATGGCATCTTTGATGCACATTTTTAATTCTCCAACTATAGCAGATGCCGGCAAATTAAAAGTCTCCATAATTTCCTGTCCACTAACAGGTGGCTGAAAATTACGTACTCGGTCTTTTTCTTCAATTTCCTTTAGCTTCTGACGTACCAACTGAAAATTAAAACGAAACTTCTTCACCTTTTCGGGATTTTTCGATGTAATGTCAGCTTCACAAAGCTGCATCAGGTCATCTATATCGTCACCGGCCTCGAAAAGCAATCGGCGAATGGCCGAATCGGTTATTTCTTCCTCACTCAGTGCAATTGGACGCATATGAAGCGTTACCATTTTCTGCACATATTTCATTTTCTCGTTGGTTGGTAATTTCATTCTGCGGAAAATCTCCGGAATCATTTTTTCTCCAATAAAGTTATGATTATAGAAAGTCCAACCCAATCGTGCATCGAACTTTTTTGTGCGTGGTTTGCCAATATCGTGGAGTAATGCCGCCCAACGAAGCCACAGATTATCTGTATGTTCGCACAGATTATCAAGCACTGCCAGTGTGTGGTAAAAATTGTCCTTATGCCCTACCCCATCTTTTGTTTCGGCACCTTTTAATGCTAACACCTCCGGAAAAATCAACTCCAACAGACCGGTTTTTTCAAGTAAAATAAAACCAACTGACGGTTTGCGCGACATCATGATTTTATTCAACTCATCCGCAATACGCTCTTTTGATATGATTTCAATCCGGTCTTTGTTTCGTGCAATAGCGTCAAATGTACCGGTCTCAAGGAAAAAACCGAGTTGTGCTGAAAAGCGAATACCGCGCATCATACGCAGCGGATCATCAGAGAAAGTGATATCGGGATTCAACGGTGTACGGATTACAAAATTCTGAAGGTCATTCAGTCCGCCAAAAGGGTCAACCAGCTCACCAAAACGGTCTTTATTCAGGCAAATCGCGAGTGCATTAATCGTAAAATCACGACGATTCTGATCATCTTCCAGTGTTCCATCTTCTACAATCGGGTTGCGTGAGTCACGCTGATATGATTCACGGCGCGCACCAACAAATTCAACTTCCAGGTCATTAATTTTCACCTGAGCTGTTCCATATGTTTTGAAAATAGTCAGTTTTGCTCTTTTTCCTAATTTCTCCGACACATGTTGAGCCAACTCAATACCGCTTCCCACCACCACCACGTCAATATCTTTTGATGGGCGTTTCAGAAAAATATCGCGTACATAACCGCCTATAACATAGCATTCCTGCTGCAAATCATCAGCTGCTTCTGAAATTATTGTAAATATTTTATCCTGTAAATGCTCTTTCATTATAATCATCCATTATTAACGAACAAAAGTACTTGAATTTATTTAAACAACCATAAACTGAAATGTTTCATTTCTGACACAAAAAAACTGCAAAGTGAATTCCTTGCAGTTTCTTTAGAATGTTCTAATAATTTTTATTTCTTATCAGCAGGTTTGGTTTTCTTGATTTTAGTTTTACTCAACTCATTTTCAAGTCGCTCGATTTCCTGTTCCTGACTATTAATTGTTTTCAACAATTCATTCAACTCTTCGTTATCTATTGTTGTAGGATACTGAGCTTCAACACGTTCCAGAAAATCGGCCAACACGTTCATGTAATTCATAAATGCTTCATAGGGAGTTTCATAGTTCGTTCCGTGAGCGTCTTTATGACTCATATACCGAAAATGATCGGTCGACTGAAGAATTAACCAATCAAGTTGCAATGCTTTATCGTTGCAGAGTCGTACACGTTCACCTACGGCATACAATTTATTCAGCGCTTCCTGTTGAAGGTCATTTCCGGTCCATGGAGTCAAGTCTTTGTCATTTCCGACCCAACTCATTGGATAAGGTACAGACAACGGACCGGCAGAATCAGTTTTCCTGGTTATTTCGGATGGCAACACAAAACTAATTTGTTGTTCCATAGCGTGATAAGGCAGGGCTTTCAGAAAATCAAAAATTCCTGTATAAGCCGGCTGAACTATTCCAAAAATTTCATATCCCATTCCCAGATTAATCACATTTTCTCCATCAGGCAGAGCCGAAATCCAATCGATAAACTTCTCAGCACTAAGTGAAAGGTTGCTAAAGCGGAATGCTATATCGTCGCTCAGTTTGAAATTCCGAACCAGTAATTTAAGTTTGGGGATATACGAGTGATTGTACACAAAATTCGGACTCTTCCAACCCATAATATGCTTTGCTTCGTCAATCATCATGGTTTTGTAACCCATTTTGGATACAGCTTCACCGATTTCGTCGGAATAAATCAACTCAGCATTGAAAAATGCTGTTGGTTTTTTACCGAACAGGGCTTCAATTTTTGAAGAATGCATTTTTACCTGACGAACAAATTCATCGGTATCAAATACCGACGAAAGCGAGTGTGCATAAGGTTCTGCCAAAAATTCAACACTGCCTGTAGCTGCCAGTTCTTTAAAACTGTCAATCACTTCAGGGTTATATTGTTCAAAAAGTTCAAGTGTAATTCCTGAAATGGAGAAAGCACATTTAAACTTTCCACTGGAACTCCGTATCATTTCGGCAATAGTACGGTTGGCATTCAGGTACGAATTCTGTACGAGATTATCCACTCTTTCGTTTGTTTGAAACTCATCGTAATAATAATGGTCATTCCCTATATCAAAAAAACGGTATCTTTTTAATTGAAATGGAGTATGAATCTGAAAATAAAAACAAATATTTCTCATATGTTATTAATTTGAATATTAGTTGATTGGTTAATCTGTTGATTTGATGATATGTTGATTTGATGATATGTTGATTTGATGATATGTTGATTTGTTGATTTGTTCACTGCTTACTGTTCACTGTTTACTGCTTACTGTTTACTGTTTACTGCTTACTGTTTACTGTTTGCTGTTTACTGCTTACTGTTTACCGCTTACTGTTTACTGTTTACCGCTTACATCACGCTTTCATATATACCGCGTACTTTTAAACCGGCATCATACCATTTGATATTGTTCACTTCTTCGAGTCCCAATTTGCTTAAACTATCAAACATGGCCGGATTTTTTACTATTGAATAAATAGCATCAGCCATAGCGTCTATGTCCCAATAATCGGTTTTTATGGCATGTGTCAAAATTTCGGCACAACCGGATTGCTTAGAAATAATCGATGGTGTTCCAACCTGCATGGCTTCAAGAGGGGAAATACCAAATGGTTCGGAAACAGAAGGCATGATATACACATCGCTTTCGGCCAGCATTTCATGCACTTGTCTACCTTTCAGGAATCCTGTAAAATGGAATCGGTCAGCAATGCCACGTTTTGCGGCTAAGTCAATCATGGCATTCATCATGTCGCCACTACCGGCCATTACAAACCGGACTCCCTTGGTGCGTTGCAAAACCTGGTAAGCAGCTTCCACGAAGTATTCAGGGCCTTTCTGCATGGTAATTCGACCTAAAAAAGTCACAACCTTATCTTTCCTCAGTGTTTTCTTAAATGATTCAATATCAGGCAATGGTTCTACAGCATTATGTACCGTTGTAACTTTTTGTGGGTCCTGATGATATTTCTCAATCACAATCCTACGCGTCAATTCACTCACTGTCATAATATGGTCAGCCATATCCATTCCTCGTTTTTCGATGCCATAAACCGTTGGATTTACTTGTCCACGACTGCGATCAAAATCGGTTGCATGAACGTGTATAACCAATGGTTTTCCACTGATTTGTTTAGCAAATACACCTGCTGGATATGTCAGCCAATCGTGTGAGTGGATTATATCAAATTCAACCTGATTCGCCAATACACTTGCCACGGCTTCGTAATTCGAAATTTCTTCAATCAGATTGTCGGGATAACGTCCTGAAAAATCAATGCAGCCCAACTCGTTGGTATGAATTCGTCGGAAATCGTATTTAATTCCATCCCTCAACCGGAAAAACTCATCAGGGTTCATCATCGAACCAATTCTATTATTTACATGGTCCCAACTATTTTCTTTCCATACTACCGGCACATTACAGGCACCAATAATTTTCAGAAAACTCTGATCTTCGTCACCATGCGGTTTTGGAATTACAAACGTAATCTGCATATCTTCCTGCAACGACATACCTTTAGTCAATCCATAACTTGCTGTCCCCAGTCCTCCCAATATATGCGGCGGAAACTCCCAACCAAACATTAATGCCTTCATATATTATTCGTTTTCGTATTTTTTCAACATATCAAACACTCTCAAAACCTCTGCTACACTCATTGCAAACGACATACCACCATGTCCTTTATAAGGTGGATTTCCATCAAACAATTCGGGCAATGTTCCTATACAAAGTTCACTTATTTCGGCTTCAATTCCCACCATCATCCGCTCAATAAATGATTTTCCACTTTGTTTGTAAACCCGAAGATAAGCAGCAGTAAAAGCACCAAATGTACTTGGCCAAACCGGTCCGTTATGATAATTTCTGTCCCGTTCCAACTGACCTCCAATATAATTTGGTCGGTAAGAGCCACTTTTAGGGCTTAACGAACGTAAACCTTTTGGAGTTAGTAATTCTTTGGTAGTTATATCCAGCACCGATTTTTGTTGTTGTTTGTCGAGTGGAGAATAAGGTAATGCCACAGCTAAAATCATATTCGGACGTACTTCCCTGTCGGAATAACTTCCATCCACATAATCGTATAAATAAGTTCCGTTCCAAAATGTTTGTACAAAAGCCTCACGAACCATTTCTGCCTGATAATCAAGCAAATCGGCAGCATGTACTTTCCCTGCTTCACGGGTAAGTTCTGCGACAAATTTCAGCGCGTTAAACCATAAAGCATTAATTTCCACCACATAGCCTGTACGGGGTGTTATCGGTCTACCATCTTCCATTGCATTCATCCATGTAGCCGGTCTATCTATTCCATTAACATACAACAAACCATTTTTATGTATAAACAAATTCGGATGATTTTGCTTGCGGATAAAATTGATTATTGTGTTGGCTAAATCTTCGTATCGGGTAGCTGCTTCTGCTATTGAATTATGTTTTGCAAATTG
>CAIQOG010000317.1 GCA_903873355.1 uncultured Bacteroidales bacterium | reverse complement strand
CTGTGTTATATGAAGGAAATTCATATAAGTCGCTTGATTTAAATAAACTGAACCCAGGAGTATATACTTTAATAATCAAATCCAAAAGATCCCGAAGTGTTTTAAAATTGATAAAAAAATAACAACAGTCAAATACATGAAAAAGTGAAAAAAATAAATCTATCCATCGTATTACTATTGATATCAGTACATATCTTTTCTGAATCAATCCTGTTGAATCCCTATAATCGTAAAGATGTGATTTCGCTCAATGGTGAATGGAATGTAATCATAGATCCTTATTCGAGAGGCGAAGTTGTTGGTTTTTATAAAAATAAAAAAGCGGCTGGAAAGACCGATTTTATTGAATATAGTTTTAGCAATGCTTTTCGCTTACATGTTCCCGGCGATTTTAACTCCCAACTGCCTGAATTGAAATACTATGAAGGTAATGTGTGGTATCAGCGAACTGTGAAACTTAATACTTCGACGGATAAAAAACAGTTCCTTTATTTTGCCGGGGCTAATTATTTCACCCGTATTTGGTTGAATGGTGCTGAGATGGGCAGTCACGAGGGCGGTTTTTTGCCATTTCAGTTTGATATTACTCCTTTCGTTAAAGAAGGTGATAATGATGTGGTTGTGATGGTGAACAATGACCGTAAGAAAGAAAATATTCCGGCCATGAATTTCGACTGGTGGAATTATGGCGGAATTACCCGGGATGTATTTTTGGTACAAACATCAAAGTCTTTTATTGCAGATTACAAAATTCAACTCAAAAAAGGTACCAACTCTATACTGACCGGATTTGTACGGCTAAACGGGGTTCAGGCTGCTCAGAAAGTGGAAATTAAGATTCCGGAATTAAAAATAAATAAAACCGCAAGCACCAATGACGCCGGTGAAGTATCATTTGAAATTCCGGCTAAACCTCAACTGTGGAACCCGGAAAACCCAAAATTATACAGCGTACATTTTGTTTTTGGAAATGATACAATTGTTGACGATATAGGTTTCAGAACGATTGAAACCAAAGGCAGCAAAGTACTGCTAAACGGCATACCGGTTTTTTTACGAGGAGTTAATTTTCACGAAGAAATATCTCAACGAATGGGCAGGGCATATTCCGACTCGGATGCAGTACAGATTTTGAATGAAGTAAAAGCCCTGGGTTGCAACTTTATACGCACCGGACATTATCCACAAAACGAAAGAATTGTGAAAATGGCCGAGAAAATGGGTTTAATGATCTGGGAAGAAATTCCAATCTGGCAGGGTATTGATTTTTCAAATGAAACAGTTATGAAGAAAGCCGAAATCATGTTTAAAGATATGATAACGCGGGATAAAAACAGGGCTGCAATTATTATCTGGAGTGTTGCCAATGAAACCTCACCTTCGATTCACAGAAACAGATTTTTGTTTGAATTAGTCAGACTGACAAGAGAACTGGATAATTCAAGGCTGATTGCAGCTGCTTTCGACAATGCAAAATACGATAAAGAGACTTATACTTTTACCCTGAAGGACAGCCTGATACAAGTATTAGACCTGATTGGTGTAAATAAATACATGGGCTGGTATATGCCTTTTCCGGCTGCACCGGGTCAGTTGAAATGGAATGTTGCTGTAGACAAACCGCTTTTAATATCGGAATTTGGTGCTGAGGCCGTCTATGGACAACACGGGGAAAGCGATGTAGCTTCATCCTGGAGTGAAGAATTTCAGGAAAAATTATACCTCGATAATATTGAGATGTTTAAAAATATCTCGAATTTATGTGGTGTTACACCCTGGGTATTATACGACTTCCGCTCCCCTACCCGCATGAATTATCAAAACCAGAATGGCTGGAATCGGAAAGGATTGGTTTCTGAAAAAGGTATGCGAAAAAAGGCATGGTATGTGATGAGGGATTATTATAATTCGAAATAAATACTGTTCAGTTATAAGTATTTTTTAATTTTAGTTATTTT
>CAIQOG010000316.1 GCA_903873355.1 uncultured Bacteroidales bacterium | reverse complement strand
CCAATCTGGTCTTTGGATTTACCACCTCGTTTTAAAATTGTGGCGTATGCATCTCTGGCGGTTTCTAATTTTAAGGGACTGATAAGCAAACCCTGTTTCGTTTAAATTTAAACGACATTTCTCTTAATTTCCTTCAAAACTTGGCGTAAACCTGGCGTAAAAGAAAAAACACCTACACAAAGAATGTGTAAGTGTCTGATTCCAAGGGTGGGCCCAACTGGGCTTGAACCAGTGACCCCCTGATTATGAGTCAGGTGCTACTAACCAACTGAGCTATAGGCCCGGTTTTCTTCCGGATTTCTCCTTTAGAAAGCGAATGCAAAAGTAATCAATTTTGTAATACTGCAAAAATTATCAATCAGTTTTTTTGATTTGGATTCGGATTTTTTGTCCTTAATCCGCACAAAATGTATATTTTTGCAGACTTTATGTGTAAAATAATTCTGTTATGACTTCAAATCAAAGCACTTCAAAACATCCAAAAGGACTTTATTTCGTTTTTGCCACTGCCATGTCTGAGCGTTTCAGCTACTATGGTATGCGGGCTATTTTTACCCTGTATCTGATTAAAGCCCTGCTGATGGATAAGCAGTTAGCTTCGGCTATTTATGGCAATTACACCGGACTTGTTTACCTTACACCACTTATCGGAGGTTATGTGGCTGATAGATATCTGGGTATGCGTCGCTCCATTTTGTGGGGTGCCGTGTTGATGATTATCGGGCAGCTTTTTATGTTTAGCAGTGCGCTGTATTTTGAAAACGGTGAATTTGCTCGCTGGTTTATGTACACGGGACTTGCAGCTCTGATTTTTGGAAATGGTTTTTTCAAACCTAATATTACCACTATCGTTGGAAGTCTGTACGAAAAAGGTGATATCCGACTCGACTCAGCTTATACCATTTTTTATATGGGTGTAAATGTCGGTGCTTTTATTGCACCGTTGCTTTGCGGTTTCTTTGGTGATACCGGCAATCCTGCTGATTTTAAATATGGTTTTCTGGCTGCTGCGATTGGGATGATGCTCAGTCTGATTTTGTTTGTGGGTTGGAAAAGCAAGTATCTGATTGGTCCGGATGGTGAGCAACTGGGAATTGAACCCACAGGAAAGAAAGGCAATCATATAAGTGAAAATGCTTCTGTGGAGCCAAAGAGTTCTAATCAAAAAGCTACTGAATTAGTGGCATGGGTAGCCGGAGCAGTAGGTTTGTTTTGCATTTTCTTATTTGGTTTTCACTTTGACATGATTGGTGCGTTGATTTTCTCTGTGTGTATTATCATTCCTGCCTTTGTTATTTCGGATAAGTCGCTCACAAAAATAGAGCGTGAACGCATTTGGGTTATCTATATCATAGCCTTTTTCGTTATTTTCTTTTGGTCGGCATTTGAGCAGGCGGGTGCATCGCTCACCTATTTTGCTGATGAGCAAACCGACCGTAACATCTTGGGTTGGACAATGCCTGCAAGTTACTTCCAGTCTTTTAATCCGGTGTTTATCGTATTGCTTGGTATGTTGTTTTCGAACCTGTGGATTTGGCTTGGGAAAAAGAACATGGACCCCGCTTCGCCCGTAAAACAGGCTATGGGATTATTTTTCCTTGCATTAGGCTATCTGGTAATTGCTTTCGGAGTGAAAAATGTAGCTCCGGGCATGAAAGTAAGTATTCTGTGGCTGACAGGCCTGTATTTCATTCATACCATGGGCGAATTAATGTTATCCCCTATCGGGCTGTCGATGGTAAATAAACTTGCTCCCGTGCGTTTTGCATCACTGTTGATGGGCGTTTGGTATATGTCGATGGCTACAGCCAATAAATTTGCCGGTATGCTCAGCGGATTATATCCCGAAGCAGGAAAACCCAAATTTATTTTCGGGATTCAGATTGTATCGCTCTACGATTTCTTTATGTTGTTTGTTGTGATTGCGGGTGTGGCTTCAGTTATACTGTTTTTACTATCGAAACGATTGCAAAAGCTGATGCACGGGGTAAAATAAACCAGTAGACAAGTAAACGAGTTGACAAGTTAATTGGTGTTTACTTGATTACTTCTTTTGGCTTCAATTCAATCACTTCCAGATTCTGAATTTTCTCACCATCAATTTCGAGGCGTACAAGTGTTTGAACTTTATGAAAGCCCTGTTTACCTGCTGCTCCGGGATTGATATGGAGTAAATCGAGCGATTTATCGTATTTCACTTTCAGAATGTGTGAATGTCCGCAAACGAACAACTTGGGTGGTTGCTGATAAATGCCGGGGCGTACCATCGGGTCATAATTGCCCGGATAACCACCAATGTGAGTGAGCCAAACTTTAACATCTTCGCACATAAAGCGATTGTGCTGTGGCAACTGGATTCGGATATCATAGCCATCTATATTTCCCCACACGCCCCGAAACGGCTTAAAAGCCTGTAGTTTGTTGAACACTTCAAGCGACCCAATATCACCACAATGCCACACTTCATCGCATTCGGCAAAATGCTCAAAAACACGTTCGTCGAGCAAACCGTGAGTATCCGAAAGTATCCCGATTCGGGTCATAAATAAAGAATAAGTCGTTAATAATACTGCAAATTTAATAAAAATCCAACACAAAGTCATCTTGTCAAATACTACAAGTCGCTTTGGTTGCTTATAAATAGTGTTTATTGACTAAAATTACACATTTTGTTTATATACCTATTTTCGTTATTTTTGTACAAATTTTGGCTCTGTTGAATGAAAGAGAAGAACACTAATTTCAAATCGTTCTTACAGAAAATGCGATTCAAATATCGTGTATCTGTATTGAATGAAAACACACTTGAGGAAGCCTGGCATGTTCGCTTGTCACGGTTCAATGTGTTCCTTTTTGGTTCGTCATTGTTTATTCTAACGTTTGTAATTCTCACCGTACTGATTTTTACAACTCCAATTGCCCGATATCTACCGGGTTATGGAGAATCGGGTAACCGTTCGAGCATTATTGCCGAGTCAATGCGCGCCGATTCACTCTATCAACAAATTGAACTTCAGGAAGGTTACACCGATATCGTCAAAGAAATTATCAATGGTAGAACAAAACCGGATTCTATCGCTTCACTCGACTCAATTGCATTAAAAGAAAGAGCTAAAGTATTGTTGGAAAAGTCGAAACGAGAGAAAAAATTTTGTGAAAAGTTTGAGCAGGAAGAAAAATTCAACCTTGCCAGCATAGACACAAAACCAACCGAGAACACTTATATTTTCTTCCGTCCAACACGAGGTGTGATTTCGTCATCGTTCAGTTTGGCGGAACATCAATATGGAATTTTTATGATTACATCTCCCAACGAAAGTGTGATGAGTGTTCAGGATGGAACAGTGGTTTATGTGGCATTTACGTTCGATTTTGGATATGTGATTCAGGTACAGCACGAAAATAATTACCTTTCGATTTATAAAAACAATACCCGTTTGATGAAAAAAGTGGGCGATGTTGTGAAAGCAGGTGAATGTATTGGAATAACCGGCGATGCTTCGGGTAAAAAAGCCGGTTCACAATTCTACTTCGAACTTTGGAAGCAGGGAAAACCTGTTGATCCGGAGGAGGTAATTATTTTTTGACCCCTAAATCCCCTAAAGGGGACTTTAAAATTTCATGACAGAAAATAAAAAACAAATTGCCATATTAGGTTCGACCGGTTCAATTGGAACGCAGGCACTGGAAGTGATTTCGGAGAACGATTCCCTTTTTGAAGTGTATGCGCTGACAGCTAACAATAATGTCGATTTATTGATAGAACAAGCCCGAAAATACAAACCCGAAATGGTGGCTATTGGCAACGAATCGCATTATCAAGCCCTTAAAAATGCGTTGTCTGATTTACCAATAAAAGTATTTGCGGGAGCAGATTCCATAGCTCAGTTGGCCGAAATGCAACCTGTTGATATTGTGCTGACTGCTATGGTTGGTTATTCGGGATTGAAACCAACCATGAGTGCCATCAAAGCCGGAAAGAAAATTGCGTTGGCCAACAAAGAAACGCTCGTAGTAGCCGGCGAATTAATTTGTGAACTGGCTGCGCAATATCATTCAACGATTATTCCTGTTGATTCCGAACATTCGGCAATTTTTCAGTGCCTTGCCGGTGAAGGTAACAATCCGATTGAAAAACTGATTTTAACTGCTTCGGGCGGCCCTTTTCGCACAAAAACCATGCACGAACTGGAACACGTCACTAGTGCACAGGCACTGAAACACCCAAACTGGGACATGGGAGCTAAAATCACCATCGACTCGGCCAGCCTGATGAACAAAGGCTTTGAAATTATTGAAGCAAAATGGCTTTTCGGCGTTTCTCCCGAACAAATTGAAGTGGTGGTACATCCGCAATCTATTATACATTCGATGGTGCAGTTTGTCGATGGTTCTATTAAGGCACAGCTCGGCATGCCCGATATGAAAATGCCAATTCAATATGCATTCACTTATCCCGAGCGACTGAAAACCAATTTTCCACGGTTTGATTTCAATGTATGTTCGCAGTTCACTTTCGAACGACCTGATACAGAGCGTTTCAGAAATCTGGAATATGCCTATTATGCAATGAACAGAGGTGGAAATATGCCCTGTATTCTGAATGCTGCCAACGAGGTGGTGGTGGCTGAATTTTTAAAAGATAAAATCGGATTTTTACAAATGAGCGATATTATTGAAGATGTGATGGAGAAAGCTGATTTTATTGCCAAACCAAGCTATGAGGATTATGTGAAGACTGATGCAATGGTGCGGATTCTGACAAAAGAATTGATTAAATAAATCAATGGAAATCCCTAAAACCGAAGGCATTAAATATGCCGGTTCAAAGTTAAAGTTACTGCCTTTTATCTTTGAAATGGTGTCGGGATTGGAAGGAATTGAAACGGTGCTGGATGGCTTCAGCGGTTCTACACGGGTTTCGCAGGCATTTGCACAGCTCGGTTACACCACTACTTCAAACGATATTTCGGTATGGTCGGAAGTTTTTGCGATGGATTATTCATGTAAATTTTCTTTATCTAGCTCAATATTTTAACTTTGTTACCCTTCTTCTTCCTCTTCTTATATTTCCATTATTTATTGATAATGTTGCTCTTTTGGTTAAATCTAATAATTTTGGTTTTAAATCTAAGATGAAAAAAAATTAAAAATGTCGTCAATTATTATCTAAGAGATAAGAGTGAAATTGTTTTAAAAAATTTGCGAATTCATTTTATAATGATCTAAAAAATTAAATTAACTCAAGTTTTAGTTTTTTATTTTTTATAATTCTCTAAATGTATAATTATGCTCCTACTCAAATATTTCATAAAGTATTTTATAATAATTTGATAGAACACCCTATTCTTATAGTTTATTAAAAATTGTAAAGACATCCAAATATTTGCTTACTTCTACCTCTATTCTTTATGAAAAATTATTTAACGCTTATT
>CAIQOG010000315.1 GCA_903873355.1 uncultured Bacteroidales bacterium | reverse complement strand
CATGCAGTCGTGAAGTCGTTCAGTGAAGTCGTTCAGTCGTGAAGTCGTTCAGTCGTTCACATGCCCTTTCGCCTCTTCACCCTGTCATTGCGTTCCGTCTGCTGACGGAGAAGCAACCCCTTGGCCTTATCTGCTTATCTCTAAAACTAACATCCGCACCCTATGCTTCGCCCACGCATAATCCCTTGTCTCCTAATCCATAAGAATGGGTTGGTAAAGACTGTCAACTTCCGGAATCCTAAATATGTTGGAGATCCAATAAATGCTGTTAGAATCTTCAATGAAAAGGAGGTCGATGAATTAATGGTGATCGATATTGATGCAACAAGCCAGAATCGTGAACCGGATTATCAGTTAATTGAGTATATTGCTGCAGAATGTCGCATGCCATTATGTTATGGTGGAGGTATCAAAACAGCAGCCCAGGCACAACGAATCTTTAGTTTGGGGGTGGAAAAAGTCGCCTTAAGTTCAATCGCAGTAGAACAGCCTCAATTGATTACCGAAATCGCAGCGATTGTTGGCAATCAAAGTGTTGTAATCGTAATGGATATCAAGAAATCAGAATCCGGACAATATGAAATCTATACCTACAACGGCACTAAAACCACCGGCCTATCTCCGGTTGAATTTGCAATACAGGTTGAACAATTAGGGGCAGGTGAGATAGTTATTAACTCCATTGATCATGACGGAGTAATGAGCGGATATGATCTCGGATTAGTTGCTCAGATTAGGCAAGTTGTAAATGTACCTATTACAGTACTCGGTGGTGCAGGTTCACTGGAGGATATTGGCAGGCTAATTAGAAATTTTGGCACCATCGGCGCTGCGGCAGGCAGTTTATTTGTTTTCAAGGGGCCCTACAAAGCTGTTTTAATTAATTACCCAAACAGAGATCTAAAAGAAAAATTAATTAGCAACAGTAAAATTTACTAATTATTTATTTCAAAACTTTTTAAGATTTATTGTGAATATTATTTTCGTCACCATTGCCTATCCCCGCCATTCATCTGAATCGAATCTGTATACCGATTTAATGGATCAATTTGCATCAAATGGTCATCAGGTTTATGTAGTATGTTCGGCTGAAAAAAGATTTGGACAAGAAAGTCAACTTACTAATTACAATGGTATTCAAGTATTACGGGTTAAAACCGGGAATATAACGTCGAATCCTAATTATCTCACAAAAGGGATAGCCTTATTAAGGCTGCAGTCCCAATTTATTAATGCAATTCAAAAATATTTCGCAGAAATAAGCTTTGATTTGATCATCTATTCTACCCCTCCAATTCAGTACAACAGAATCATCAAATATTTAAAAAGACAATCAAAATCTGCCACCACTTACCTTCTTTTAAAAGATATATTTCCTCAGAACGCTTTAGATATGGGTTTACTTTCCAAATGGAATCCAATCTATTGGCATTTCCGAAACCAGGAGAAAATAACGTACAAATTATCGGATCGAATCGGTTGTATGTCGCCTGCAAATGTTTCTTATCTTCTTAAGAACAATTCATACCTATCCTCATCAAAAGTGGAAGTTTGTGCTAACAGTTTAAAAGATCATGGTATAATTGATAATATTGAGAGGCTTGAAATACGACAAAAAATAAGAAAAGAATTGTCAATAAGCGAAAATGATTTACTATTAATATATGGTGGAAATCTAGGAATTGCACAAGGTCTTGATTTTCTTTTAGAAATAATTAATGATTACAAGAACAAGGAAAATTTAAGGTTCCTAATAGTAGGCGAAGGAACCTGGTATTCCAAAATAGAAGCTTTTCTAAATGAGGGATTTGTTAAAAACGTTATCCTTCAAAAAAAAATTCCTGCAGCATCGTTTAAAAAAATGCTTATTGCATCAGATATTGGTCTTATCTTTCTAAATCCCCAATTTACAATACCCAATTTCCCTTCCCGGCTAACTTCCTATCTTGAAATTGGATTACCTGTGATTGCCTGCACCGATAAAGCCAGTGACATTGGAGATATAATTGTTAATGCAAATTGCGGGTACAAGGTAATTTCTGGTGATTTACCTGGATTTAATGAAGT
>CAIQOG010000314.1 GCA_903873355.1 uncultured Bacteroidales bacterium | reverse complement strand
AGATTACCTGAAAAACACAGAGAAGTCATATAACGAACGGGATAATCAGAAAAACCACTCCCTGGTTCGCGAATATGTGCGAAATTTTCTTTATCAGGAACCAATTCCGGGAATAGAATGGGAGTACAATACCTTGAAAATGATTTTGCCAAACCTGAAACTTGAAATGGTAAACGAAGTAGCCAAATCGTATGTAACTGATAGCAACCTGATCGTATCGATTATGGCACCCGATAAAGCAACGGTAAAAATACCTGCACAAACTCAGATTCTTAGCGCAATAGATGCAACATCAAAAGCCGATTTGAAGCCTAATGCCGAAGAAACTCTGAATAAACCATTGATTAAACAGATACCTAAAGCAGGTAAAGTGGCTAAAGTTGCCGAGAACAAAGTACTTGGAACAACTGAATGGACTTTGAATAATGGCGTGAAAGTGGTAATCAAACCTACAACATTCAAAAAAGATGAAGTTTTAATGACAGCATTTAGCAATGGCGGACTTTCGAAAGTGAAAAGCATTGCCGATTTACCAACGGCTACTATGGCTGCAACTATTGTAAGTAATAATGGGTTGGGCGAATATAATCAAATTGAACTTGGTAAAATCCTTACAGGAAAAATTGCTGAAGTAACACCTTCGATCGAAGCTTATGATGAAGGGTTTTCAGGTAATTCATCTGTCAAAGATTTTGAGACAATGTTGCAACTTGTTTACCTTAACTTTACTGCTCCCCGTAAAGATGATAATTCATATAATGCATTGATTAACAGCTATCGTGCCGGATTAGCTAATGTAGCGAAAGATCCACGCAAGGCATTCCGCGATTCAGTTGACCTGATGATGAGCAATCACAATCCGCGCACTGTTGTGATAAATCTGGAAACTCTTGACAAACTGAATCAGGATAAAGCGCTGAGTATTTTTAAAGAACGTTTTGCAATACCGGCTAATTTTACATTTATTTTTACCGGAAATATTGACCCAACAAACGAAAAAGTAAAAAATGCGATTTGTACTTACCTCGGTGGTTTGAAAACATCAAAAGGTGGTATTACATTTACTGACAACGGAATACGTAAACCGAAGGGCAAAGTAAGTAATTATTTTACTAAAGAAATGCAGGTGAAAAAAGCATCTAATTTTATCTTGTACAATGCAGCCATGCCTTATAATATAACAAACCGGGTTAATGTAACAGCGGTTGGTAGCATTCTTAGTATCCGTTATTTGGAAAGTATTCGCGAAAAAGAAGGCGGTTCATATGGAGTTGGAGTGCGTGGAAGTATGAATAACACACCTGTAGATGAAGCTACACTTATGATGCAGTTCGATACAGATCCACTTAAACAATCAAAATTACTGTCGATTATCTATTCCGAAATCGATGAGATAATAGCAAAAGGTCCGCGAACAGATGATTTCCAGAAAGTGAAGGAAAATATGCTGAAAAAATATGCTGAAGATGTAGCTCAGAACAACTGGTGGAGCAGTGCTCTGGAGCGTTATTATCAGGACAACCTTAATCTGGTATCTGACTATAAAACTGCAGTAGAATCCATGACTCCGGTATCTGTTCAGACGGCATTGAAAACCATTATTTCTCAGGGAAATGTATTTGAAGTAGTTATGAAACCGGCAGAATAACTCAACTGTTTTGAATTTTAAAACGGATTGGTTCAAAATTGAATCAATCCGTTTGTTGTTTAATTGATACGTTAATGTATATTAAAATAGGGAAAACGCGTTCTAAATATTCAAGATTTTATATTTTTGTTGTGCAATTTATGAAAAAATGTGTATTTTTACCACTTAATTTAAACATTCAATCATGTTAATAATCTATTTAAAGTAGTGATTATGAAAATCAGAAATTTTTTATTATTCGCATTATTGCTTGCTACACAGATAGTTCCTGCTCAAAATTCAATTCCCAAAATTGACCTTGGAATAAATTATATTAAGAATGAATATGATGGCGACTATGGTACAAATGTGTTAAAGTTCGACCAAATATATTCCGCCATTGGTTTGTCACTTAACGCAACATTAAGTCCATCGTTTGATGCCGGATTTCAAGGGTCTTTTGGAGATTATGGATATATTGATAAATCAACCCCCAGTTCAAATCCATTAAATCCATTTCCAAATCTATTTGCAGGCTATAAATTTGATCTATCTTTTTTTGGTCATTACAAATTGAACAATGGCTATATATTAAGTAAAAATGCAAAATTATCTCCTTTTGTATCATTAGGGTTAGGACTTGCAGGTTATGCATTAAGTAATAGTGCTAAACCAAATCCGACCATTATTCTTGGCGATGGGCCTGATATTATTGTTCCGTTTGGTATCGGATTAAAATATCAAATCTCAGATAAAATAGCCTTCCAATACCAATACCTGTATAATTTTACATTAGGAAGCGATGCTGATAATCATGACACAAATCAAGGCAAAGGATGGTTCTTTAAGGGCAATACGACTTTTCCTGAAAATAATCGGAACGACTTTTATGGTCAACATTGGATAAGTTTGTTTGTTGAACTTGTACCAGCAGATGCTGATGGTGACGGAGTGCCTGACAGACATGATAAATGTCCAAATACACCTAAAGGTGTTAAAGTTGATAAATTTGGATGTCCGCTTGATAAAGATCGTGACGGAGTTCCTGATTATTTGGATAAATGTTCAGCTACACCTAAGGGTGCTAAAGTCGATGCCGACGGTTGTCCCCTTGATTCTGATGGCGATGGAGTTCCAGATTATCTTGATAAATGTTCGGATTCACCAATAGGAGTGAAAGTTGATGCCAATGGTTGTCCACTTGACTCTGATAGCGATGGAGTGCCGGATTATCTTGATAAAGAAGCTAACACCCCAAAAGGAGCAAAAGTTGATATGAATGGTTATGCATTGCTTGATACGGATAGTGATGGAGTGCCAGATAATATTGATAAGTGTCCAAACACTCCTAAAGGAGCAAAAGTAGATATCAATGGCTGTATGCTTGATTCTGATGGTGATGGAGTTCCGGATTATCTTGATAAATGTCCTGATACCCCCAAAGGCCTAAAAGTTGATAAAAATGGCTGTCCTGTTATTAAGGAAGTAACTCCACCGGTGCACGATGTAACTCCTGTGCAAATAGTAGAAAAACGTCCAGCCGAAAAAATCCTAGAAGTTAATAAAGTAATTACAGAACCGAAAAATGATAATAAAAGATATTACGATTTGGTATTACAAGGAATACAGTTTGAAAAAGGCAATGACATTCTGCTAAAACAGTCATTTATAATATTAAATCAACTGGCGCAGGTTCTGTTAGATAATTTAAACTTCAAACTTGAAGTTCTTGGTCATACAGATAATAGTGGAGACCCTGAGAGAAACCTTGGTCTTTCTCAAAAACGCTGCACTGCTGTAAAAAACTATTTAATAACAAGAGGAGTTAGTGCCGAAAGAATCAAAACAATTGGTTTTGGCCAGATTGCTCCAATTGCTGATAATAATACTAAAGAGGGAAGAGAAAAGAATCGCAGGGTGGAATTTAAAATAACTTATTAGTGTGTTAAAATACTAATTCAAATTCTGGTTAGAAATAGATGT
>CAIQOG010000313.1 GCA_903873355.1 uncultured Bacteroidales bacterium | reverse complement strand
ATATAAAACCATTAAAATACATAATATTATGACAAACAAAAAACAAGCGTACATCGCTCCTCAGATTGAGCGGATTGAACTTGACAACGAAATTGCTTTGCAATTGGAGTCACAACCACCGAAAGCACCGGGAGAAGCACAATTAAATGCTCCTGAGTACTTTAATAATGATCCGTTTAAAACGAATCAGGCTTAAATTCTTAAGTTCTCTCAAAATCATCTATAAAAGGATGTTTGAATCATTTTTGATTTCAAACATCCTTTTTTAATTTATCTATATATTTTATTATCTCAAAAACTTCATACTACACATGATTTTGAGACTTATTCTCTATTGTTTTACAAAAAAACCTTAGCAACTTTCTTAAGCCCCTGAGGGTTGGACGGACACAAAAAAAATATCATCAAATATTTTCGTTGCTTTTTTCTTAGATTCAACTAAAGGTTTGAAAGCCTGTTATTGATAAATTTACATTCTACTTCAAAAAAAGGTATTTCTGCTAAAATCAAAACGCCTGTTTATCATTTTTTGTTATCTTTGTAACCCTTGATTTTACCAAAACTAATTTTTATGAAAACACTTCAACCCAAAGCTGTCTGGGAGTTTTTCCACGAAATAACCCAAATACCGCGTCCGTCTAAGAAAGAAGAACGAATAATTGCATACCTGAAGAACTTTGGGGAAAGCCATAATCTTGTCACCAAAGTGGATGCCGCCGGTAATGTCCTCATTTGCAAACCGGCAACTATAGGCCATGAAAACAAAGCAACAACCATTCTGCAGGCTCACATGGATATGGTGTGTGAGAAAAATAATGATACGGTTTTTAATTTCGATACAGACGCTATTCAGACCTATATTGATGGTGACTGGGTGAAAGCTCACGGCACAACATTGGGTGGCGACAACGGCATAGGAATGGCTATAATGCTCGCAGTTTTGGCATCTAAGGAACTGCAACACCCGGCACTGGAATGTTTGTTCACGGTGGACGAAGAAACCGGACTTACCGGAGCTTTTGCACTGGATAATAAAATGTTGACCGGGAAAGTACTGATTAATCTGGACTCGGAAGATGATGGCGTCGTATTTATAGGCTGTGCCGGAGGTATTGATACAACGGTTACGATGAAATACCAACCGGAAAAAACTCCTGATAAGTATTTTGCATTCACGGTTTCAGTAAAAGGACTGACGGGTGGTCATTCGGGCGACGATATTGAGAAAGGTCGTGGAAATGCCAATAAAATCCTGAACCGTTTTTTGTGGACACTGAATAAACAAATCGATTTACGACTGGCAAGTTTCAATGGTGGAAACCTGCGCAATGCCATACCGCGTGAAGCTGTTGCCACAGCCTTAGTTCCGTGGGCTGAAAAAGAGAATGTACGCGTTCTTTTCAATCATTTTATTGCCGATTTGGAAACCGAAATCAGCGATGTAGAACCGAATATGAATCTGAGTCTTGAATCGGAGAATATTCCTGAAACCATTATTGACAAGAAATCGTCGGATGCATTATTGAATGCGATTTATGCCTGTGCTCACGGAGTGATTGCTATGAGCCGAGATATGAAAGGACTGGTAGAAACTTCCACCAACCTGGCTTCAGTAAAAATGAAAGCAGAAAATACCATTCTGATTACAACAAGCCAGCGCAGCTCTATTGAATCGTCGAAATACGACATTATGCAACAAGTGGAATCGGTATTTAATCTTTGTGGAGCAACAGTTACTCACGGCGATGGTTATCCGGGTTGGAAACCGAATTTGAAATCGGATATTCTGAAAACGGCACAGGCAAGTTACAAGAAATTATTCGGTGTTGAACCCGAAATCCGTGCCATTCATGCCGGACTGGAGTGTGGACTTTTCCTTGAAAAATATCCATATCTGGACATGATTTCCATAGGGCCGCAAATGTATGGCGTACATTCACCGGATGAAAGACTGAGTATAAGCTCAACCGAAAAATGCTGGGAGTGGCTTGTGGACATATTGGGATCTTAGTTTACCCGTTAATTGGTTAATTGTATTAAATGGATTTTTTCTACTTTGGTCTTGATTCCAAGTTCTTGACTCTTTTATCTTATAATGAAATCAAATAAACACAAAATAATAAACGATCCTGTTTTCGGGTTTATCAATATCCCGAATGACTTTTTGTACGATATCATTCAACATCCGTACTTTCAACGGCTGAATCGTATTAAGCAACTCGGTCTTTCGTCGTTTGTTTATCCGGGTGCGCAACATACCCGCATGCAACATTCGCTGGGTACAATGCATCTAATGGGTGAGGCCATCGCTCAACTGCGCGATGCGGGACATGAAATTACTTCTGCTGAGGCCGAAGCGGTTCGTGCCTGCATATTGTTACATGATATTGGTCACGGTCCATTTTCGCACACTCTCGAGCATAGTTTGGTAAAGGGAGTAAGCCACGAGGAAATTTCGTTGTTGATGATGCAGAAAATAAATAAGGAATTGGATGGAAAACTTGAAATAGCACTTGAGATTTTCACCAATCAATATCCAAAAAAATTCCTGCATCAGTTGGTTGCCAGTCAGTTGGACATGGACAGACTGGATTATCTGAGTCGTGACAGTTTTTACTCAGGTGTGAGCGAGGGAATTATAGGCGCTGCCCGTATTATTAAAATGTTGAACGTTCATAATGATCAGTTGGTGGTTGAAGCTAAAGGAATTTATTCTATCGAGAAATTTCTGGTTGCTCGCCGGTTGATGTACTGGCAGGTTTATCTGCATAAAACATCGGTAGCTGCAGAAAAAATGTTGATGAACATTCTGAAACGCGCCAAAGAACTGGCAAGTCAGGGAGTGGAACTTTTCGCATCGCCGGCTTTGCATTATTTCCTTTATAATGAGATCGCTAAATCGGATTTTTGCAAATCGGAACTGGCAATGAATAATTTTGTATTGCTCGATGATTCGGATATAGTTTGTGCTATAAAAGTTTGGTCATCCCATTCGGATGTGGTACTCTCCACTTTGTCACTGGCATTTACCGATAGGCGATTGTTCAAGGTTGAAGTGGGTTCCAAGCCGATTGAAAGTTCTAAACGGGAAAATCAACTAAAACAATATCTTGAACATTTTGGCGTTAACTTAACCGAGGCTGCCTATTTTATGGGTGAAGAGATCGTGTCAACTGACACCTATTGTCCGGAAGACGACAGCATTAATATTCTTTACAAAGATGGAACGGTTAAAGATATAGCCGATGCTTCAGACATGTTGAATATCAATGTTCTGACCAAGAAAGTTGAAAAGTATTATTATTGTTTTCTCAGACTATAAGTGCCTGTTTTTGACTCATTTTATATGACTTGATGAGAGTTATGATTCGTTATACTTTTATGTATTTTATGGTTAATTGAAAATAGTTTAGTACTTTTGTGCCAAATTTTTCGATATGGAGTTTACTGCTCAACAAATTGCAGATTTTTTAGGGGGTGAAATTGAGGGTGATGCTTCGGTTAAGGTTAGTAATTTCTCCAAAATCGAAGAAGGCAAAACAGGTACGCTGAGTTTTCTTTCTAATCCAAAATACACGCAGTATATCTATGAAAGTCAGGCAAGTATAATACTTGTAAACAAGACTTTCAATGCGGAGAAGGAAGTAAAAGCAACGTTGATTCGGGTGAATGATTCGTATGCATCGCTGGCCATGTTGTTGTCGTTGGTGGATCAGATGAAGCCTAAGAAAACAGGTCTTTCATCCCTTGCTGCTGTTTCAGAAACTGCCGTAATTGGCGAAAATGCTTATATAGCACCGTTTGTTTATATCGGCGAACAGGTGAAAATTGGCAAAAATGTTCGGATTTACGCGGGATGCAGCATTGACGATGATTCGCAGATTGGCGACAATGTTTGTCTGTATGCCGGTGTGAAAATATATAACGATTGTGTCATTGGTAACAATTGTATCCTTCATTCAGGCGTGGTAATTGGTTCTGATGGATTTGGTTTTGCACCAACTGAAAATGGTTCGTACAAAAAAATCCCACAAATGGGAAATGTTGTACTGGAAGATGACGTGGAAATTGGTGCAAATACAACGGTTGATCGTGCCACATTGGGAAGCACCATTATCCGTAAAGGTGTGAAACTCGATAATCTGGTACAAGTTGCACACAACGTTGAAATTGGAGAAAATACTGTTATAGCCGCACAAACAGGTATATCCGGTTCAACCAAACTGGGGAAAAGCTGTACATTGGGTGGTCAGGTTGGAATTGCAGGTCATCTACAATTTGCTGATGGCACGATAATTGGAGCTCAGGCGGGAGTTGGTGGTTCAATAAAAGAACCAAACCAGAAAATTCAGGGTTCGCCAGCCATTTCGATGGGCAATTTTTATAAGTCGGCTGCAGCATTGAAAAATCTGCCCGAACTGCTCAAACAGATTTATTCGATGCAAAAACGGATTGAAGAACTGGAAAACAAAACTAAATAATCTCATTTTCAAAATAAAAACCGGCACCTAATTGCAAGGTTTGTCTGTAAAAAGCAAAGCATGTCAAAACAAAACACTATTAAACAAGCATTTACGCTTTCTGGAAAAGGGTTACATACCGGACTTGAAATTAATCTGACCTTTAAACCTGCTCCCGAAAATCACGGAATAAAAATTAAACGTATTGACATGGAGGGGCAACCCGAGATGGATGCCGTGGCCGAATATGTGACTGAAACCACCCGTGGAACAGTTTTACAAAAAGGCGAAATGCAAATCAGCACCATCGAACATGTCATGTCCTCGCTTTATGCATTGGGTGTTGACAATTGTTTACTCGAAGTGGATGCACCCGAGTTTCCTATTCTCGATGGAAGTGCAAAATTTGTTGTTGAGGGTCTTCAAAAGGCCGGTGTTGAGGAACAAAATGCTGATAAAGAATATTACATTGTCCGCAAAAAAATAGAATACAGCATACCTGAAACAGGTGCCAAAATCACAATACTACCAGACGACACTTTCAGTGTTGATGTTCATATCGGATTCAATTCCACGGTATTAGCCAATCAGTTTGCATCACTTTCGTCGCTCGACAACTTTGCTGAACAGGTAGCCAATTCACGCACTTTTGTGTTTGTTCACGAGCTTGAACCGCTTATTAAAATGAACCTGATAAAAGGTGGTGATTTGAAAAATGCTATCGTTATTTACGACCGAAAACTTCCTCAGGCTGATTTTGATCAATTAGCTGATTTATTGCATCAACCTCATTTAGATGCCGAAAAACTGGGCTATTTGAACGGTGGAATCCATTTCTCTAACGAACCCGCCACACACAAACTGCTGGATATTATCGGCGACCTGGCTTTGATAGGTAAACCATTGAAAGGCAAAGTAATAGCTACATATCCGGGACATAAAATAAATACTGATGTTGCCAAACTGATTCGCAAAGAATTAAAAAAACAGGAAGTTCAGGCACCGGTTTACGACGATACCATTGCACCCATTATGGATGTAAATGCTATAAAAAAATTACTTCCGCACCGCTGGCCGTTTTTGATGGTGGATAAAATTATTGAAATGCGCCAAAAAGTGATTGT
Source organism: uncultured Bacteroidales bacterium (assembly GCA_903873355.1). The sequence continues at coordinate 2,920 of CAIQOG010000313.1, read as the reverse complement.
CGGTGTAAAAAATGTGACTGTAAACGAAACTTTTTTCATGGGTCATTTCCCTGACGAGCCTGTTATGCCGGGTGTTTTACTCGTGGAAGCAATGGCTCAGACAGGAGGCTTACTTGTATTAAACACGGTGGAAGATCCGGAAAGATATTCTACTTATTTCATGAAAATAGACAACGTGAAATTCCGTCAGAAAGTAGTACCGGGCGATACAGTAATTTTCCATCTCGAAATGACTGAACCTATGCGCCGTGGTTGTGCGGTTATGAAAGGCACAGCTTTTGTGGGTGGTAAAATAGTTACGGAAGCCGAGTTTATGGCGCAAATTGTAAAGAACAAGTAAAATTAGTTGACTGGTTAATTAGTTGATTGGTTAATTAAAATATATAAAGAACGCGAAACGCGAAACAAAAAAAATGAAACAACCCTTAGCATATATTCATCCCGACGCAAAAATTGCATCAACCGTTGTTATTGAGCCATTTGTAAGCATTGACAAAAATGTGGTTATTGGCGAAGGAACTCAAATTGGTTCGAATGTAACCATTCTTGAAGGTGTCCGAATTGGAAAAAACTGTAAAATTTTCCCGGGTGCCGTGATTGGTGCAATTCCTCAGGATTTGAAATTCAGGGGTGAAGATTCACTGGCTATTATTGGCGATAATACAACTATTCGTGAGTTCGTTACCATAAACAGAGGAACTGCGTCAAAAGGAAAAACTGTTGTTGGCGACAATTGCTTGATAATGGCTTACTGCCATGTTGCACACGACTGTGTTTTGGGAAATAATATTATTATGGGAAATGCCACTCAGCTGGCAGGTGAAGTAGAAATAAATGATTTTGCCATATTGAGCGGTGCTTGTCTGGTACATCAGTTTACCCGCATCGGTTCACATGTAATGATTCAGGGTGGTTCGAAAATAGGTAAAGATGTTCCTCCATTCGTTACAGCCGGTCGCGAACCGCTTTCATATGCAGGAATTAATTCCATCGGACTTCGCCGCCGTGGTTATACCAACGAACAAATTCGCGATATTCAGGACGTTTACCGCTATATTTTCCAGTCGGGAATGAATACCACCCATGCCATTGAACGCATTCAGGCTGAACTTCCGGCAACCAACGAACGCGACGAAATTCTACTGTTTATCAAAAACTCACCAAGAGGAATTATCAAAGGATATTTTGAGTAAATATTCAAGCTGCAAATAGCAAGCGGTAAGCAGTAAGTTAAATGAATCTACTTGTATTTTCTACTTACCGTTTACCGCTTACTGCTTAAAGCACAAAATAAAAAATTATGGAAATAGCGAATGATGAAGCACCAAAAAAGAGCCTGAATTTTATTGAGGCAATGGTGGAACAGGATTTAAAAGAAGGTAAAAACGACGGACGAATTCAGACCCGTTTTCCACCCGAACCCAATGGTTATCTGCATATTGGTCATGCCAAAGCGATTTGTCTTGACTTTGGCATTGCACGTAATTATGGAGGAATTTGTAACCTTCGTTTTGACGACACGAATCCTGTAAAAGAAGACGTTGAGTACGTGGATTCAATCATGGAGGACATTCAGTGGTTGGGTTACAAGTGGGAAAACGTGTATTATGCTTCTGATTATTTCCAGCAACTGTGGGATTTGGCCGTGGAACTGATTAAACAGGGAAAAGCGTATATCGACGAGCAAACGGCTGAAACGATTGCCAAACAAAAAGGCTCACCAACGGTTCCCGGCACTGAAAGTCCGTACCGAAACCGCCCGATATCAGAAAATCTGGAACTTTTCAATAAAATGAATACCGGCGAAGTGGCTGAAGGTGCCATGATTCTGCGTGCCAAAATTGATATGGCTTCACCCAACATGCACTTCCGCGACCCGATTATGTACCGTGTGATTAACTCACACCCGCATCACCGCACAGGCTGGACGTGGAAAGCGTACCCTATGTACGATTATGCTCACGGACAATCCGATTACTTCGAAGGTGTAACCCATTCGCTTTGTACGTTGGAATTTGAAGTTCACCGTCCGCTTTACGACTGGTTTATCGATCAGTTCAAGGACAGCGATTACCGTCCACGTCAAACTGAATTTAATCGTCTGAACCTTACCTACATCGTGATGAGTAAGCGCAAAATGCTTCAGCTTGTTCAGGAAGGGTTGGTAAGTGGCTGGGACGACCCACGCATGCCGACAATTTGCGGATTGCGCCGCCGTGGTTACTCACCAGAAGCAATACATAGTTTTATTGATAAAATTGGCTATACCAAGTTTGAAGCACAAAATGATATTGGATTGCTGGAATATTCAGTTCGTGAAAATCTGAATAAAACCGCAACCCGTGTGAATGCCGTGCTTGATCCGGTGAAACTTATTATTACCAACTATCCTGAAGGACAGGTGGAAATGATGGAAACCGTAAATAATCCCGAAGATGAATCGGCAGGAACACGCGAAATTGCTTTCACCCGTGAACTATACATGGAGCGCGACGACTTTATGGAAGAAGCTCCAAAGAAGTTTTTCCGCATGACTCCCGGTCAGGAAGTTCGTCTGAAAAGTGGATATATCGTGAAATGTACAGGATGCAAAAAAGATGCTGATGGCAATATTGAAGAAATCTATGCCGAATATGATTCGCAAACCAAAAGCCACATGCCTGAGGCTAACCGCAAGGTGAAAGGAACGCTTCACTGGGTTTCAGCTACAAACTGTCTTGATGCCGAAGTACGCTTGTACGACCGCTTATTCAGCGTTGAAAATCCTTCGGCTGACGAGCGTGATTTCCGCGACCTGCTGAATCCTGACTCACTGAAAGTGTTGACGAATTGTAAGGTGGAAACTTCATTGAAAACTGCCAAACCACTCGATCATTTCCAGTTCCAGCGCATCGGTTATTTCAATGTTGATTTGGACTCT
>CAIQOG010000312.1 GCA_903873355.1 uncultured Bacteroidales bacterium | reverse complement strand
TAATTTTCATACCTGAAAATGAATTAATTCCGCTTTGCTACTATGGAAAAGGATTGGCCTTCAACTTAAAAGTTGACAGTCAATCGGTTGCTACTTTCAACCATTCAGAAGACGAAACTGAAAGTTTGAAATCAATTGATTTCAATGCATTACGCAATGAACTTGTGGCAAATAATCATAAGTTGATTTCGGTTTTCGACATTATGACTCCCAATGGCGGATATGTTGGTTCAATAATCATTACTCAAGCTAACAACGCAAGTGATTATTTCCTGAAATTCCTGAATTCGTGGGGAGTTTATGAAATGATTTCACTGAATGGAATGATTGAATTTAATCCAACTTTCAGTGAAGCAACTACTGTTTTAGGATATGACGAAGTTATTTTGGACACTGTAAAAAAACAGAATCGCAAAGAACTGACCTCAGAATACAAAGCAGAAATTGGCTACAAAACAGCCGATGAACGGCTCTTTTTGATTGATGCACTCCTGAGCGACGAATGTATTTTGGTGGCTAATGGAATGGAATATCCGGTAACTGTTAGCACAGATACGACTTTATTCCAGGACACAGGAAATGAGCCTAAATCAATCTCATTGACAATTAAATTGATTGACTCGGATGAAAATTACAGTCCACTTGATGACAAAGCATTGAACGTAATTGGTTCAACTGCTTCTAAACCAATAACAATAACTGACTTTAAAATTTTAGCATAATGGCAAACGAAGAAGTAAAACGGTTTCCGGAAGAATTTGAACCGCTTGGCAGACCACTGATCAATAGTGACAAATTTATGGTTGCCAATGGCGAAAGTGGCGAAGCTGTATATGTGGAAGCAGAAAAACTTTTGACGAAAATCGACAACAAGGTAGACAAAATTGAAGGTAAAGGATTATCCACAAATGACTATACCAACGAAGCTAAAGCAGAAGTTGCCAAAATTGTGGACAAAGTGGACAAAGTTGCCGGCAAAGGTTTATCTACCAATGATTTTTCAGATGAAGCGAAAGCCGAGCTGGGCAACAAAGTGGATAAAATTGCCGGAAAAGGTTTGTCCGATAATAATTTCAGCAACGCAGAAAAGCAGAAACTTGCTGATTTGAATATGACTGCCGACCTATCAGGTTTGCTTGCTTTTAAAAATCAATTTCTTACCACTGAAAGTGGCGAATTAATTTTGGATATAAATAACAACATAATAGTAACTCTTTAATAATTAATATCATGGCTCACATAACGGATTATTTCGAAAACAGTTTGGAACAAACCATTCCCGGAAAAGGATTGGATGCCCGTATGGGAAAAGAAATCAAAAAACGACCTTCAATCGTCATTCCCCGACTTGAAGTTCAGGTTCGTAAAACTCCTACAAACGGTATTTCCAATACGGTTATCGTAAAAGTATTTGCAGAACAAAACACTGAATTTATGAAACTCAATCCGGTAATCGTATTGATGCGGAAACACAATGCCAAAAAGAAAATGGATGGAAAGCAGGTACTGAAGCACGGGAAAAATAAATGGGTTGAACCCGGAGAACAATTTGATATAAATTCAGATAAGCCTTCACTATATTTATCATCACACCGTGATTTTAAATTTAGTATTCAAAACTCCTCATGGTTTACGCCCAAACTAATTTCTGATGTATCAATTGCCATGAATGTAGATTATTTGATGGATTCATTTGTAAAGAATATTTCTAGTGATACAACAAATTTTTTACTGATGACCAGTAATGGTTCTGTTAAGGTTACTAATGGTAAATGTGCAGTAAGTTTATTTGGTCTAGCTATCCGTATTGACAACCCAAAATTTGCAGGTGATATTGTAGCTTATCCCAAATGCACTATGTATCAGCGAGAACCTAAATACCTGTATGGTGAGATTACTAAAATGCTATTTCGGCTAGCTGTGGATGAAGATTTGCCTTTAAAATCGTTGGCGGTTTTATAAAAAAAACGAACCACAACTGGGCTATATTTCAAGACTCCGAGCGTTTGTGGTTCATATAAAAGTGGTACCAATGTATGGTCTCACGACTAATCGAGCTGCAAGGTATATGATCCTACCGAAGCAGTCATAGGTGTGCAATTCGAATACACAAAAGTAAGTATAATTCTTTTCTAAACAATAATTTTT
>CAIQOG010000311.1 GCA_903873355.1 uncultured Bacteroidales bacterium | reverse complement strand
GGTTTATAAAGATTCAATACCACGTAATGTTTTCATTGAATACCTGCGTACACTAACCGGATTTCATCTTTCATTGTACACACAAAAGATTATTCACCTTTTACCTCGAATGGTCAAAGCAGGAACCCGCAATATAGAAGATGACTTCTCAATAATAGTGGATGTTACGGATAATTTTGAAAGTAGGGTATCCCGCTTCGCCTGCGAAGACATGGAGAAGACAATAAACGGCCTGTATAACTATTTCAAATCTGTATTTGAGATAAATGCTGTGCAGAAGCGGCCGGAATTCATATCACAAAATCTGGATTCCGTTGATGATATTCTTTCCTTTCTTAAAAATCGCCCACCGGATTTCGATTCATTTTATCAGTACAAATTGGCGGGCATACTCGATCGATTCAAAGACGACGAAACAGAAGATAAAGAAATCCTATTAGAAAGTATTCGGTTTGAAGAGAGTTACTTTGACAAGTATGTTCAAACCTTGTTAAAAGCAAAAGGCGCTTATCAATATCGCTATTATCAGCAGTTCCTCGATGCAATTTCTCTGAAAAATACCGATTATGGATTTCTGGCCGATGGACGAAGCCGCAAGCATCCACGCAGGGCCGTGCTGGGATCACGCTTGCTTGAAACACTGGTGCAACTCTTGGTTCTGGATCCTAAAACAGGCGGTGGAGGCTTTAAGGCACGTGCATTATCAATTGATGAACTGATTTCAAAACTCAGAACCCGCTACGGTATTATCATTAATGGCTTAAATGAACCCAGGTTCGCTGATGGAGATATAGAAACACATCTCGCATTCAAGGAGAATGTAGATGCATTTAAAAATAAATTGCGCCAGATAGGCTTTTACACCGATTTGAGCGATGCATACATATTACAGAAAATAAGGCCACGATATAATAAATTTCAAGCATAATGGAACTTTCACAACATTATTATCAGTTACTTCTATCACTGATCCTTGACGAATACAGGGATGAATTTATAAATGCAAAGCCAGGGCATTGTATGAAAATTACGGGCCTGGCAATGCGTGAATTGCAGCCGCTCTGTACTACAATTAGAACTTTACCGGGGAATTTACAATCCTATATTCTTTCTGAAGATAATCAGGGCGAAGAGTACATTAGTGCAAACAAACTGATCGAATTTCGCAATAATGATACCTTACCGTTACTGATTCTTATTCCGTCCAACAGCAGGACTTCAACCGAAGATTCATACGGCAATGCTACATTTAAGAATTTATCTATCGAACATCTGGATAGTAAGCTTCTTGAAACTCTTAAAGCAGAATTACCTGCAAGTGCAAAACCAACTATAACAGAAATCTTTGATTATCTGGGAATATCGGGCCTGCGCACTATTCAGCTAATAAAATATCTATTGTATATTAAGTCATTAGGTTGGTCTGATGAAGCTATCGGAAATGGATTAGCTTTCCTGACAATGATTCCGGATGAGAAAATAACCAAAGAATACAATCGTATCCGGCAACGCCTGCTTTATAATCTGAAGTGTGTTGACATTTTAGGTGACTTTGCCCATCCTATTCCCGATAGGATTCGCGAATTGCCGCTTGAACCCAATAGTTTGCAAAAAGAAATTACTGGATTCCTCAGAACAGAAAACCAGTTGAAGAATAAGAGCGAGATATGCCAGGCTATTCTGCAATCGTATACTGACCTTAATTTCAGCAATTGGAAAGTTCCTGACATTGAGAGCAACCGCAATTTGCATGTATTTGTTGATAAGATTTCTTCTAAAGACTTAAAAGTATCACCCGAGGGTGATCTTACCTTAACAATCCCTCATGAAAAGGCTTCAAAACTCAAAATCCGAATTTCAACCAAACCAGCGCCAAAGGATTTCAAGGATTTGAAGAATTTCCGTATAGTGCTTATGGCTATTGATGGTTGGTATCCGGTTCAAAATGTCAAAACAGTTAAGGTTACCGAGAATGCAACTGCTTATCGGTATGTTACTATGGAATTTTCTGAAGCTATGTTCGAAGAAGGTTCTTATTTTCTCAGGGTTTTGGCTGAAGATGAAAATGGAGGCATCCTGAATACTCAAGATGCTTTTATCCCAGCCAATTGGGAAGAAGCATTTAAAACTCAGAAAGAACAAAATCCGGAATTAACCAGGGAACTGTTCCGAGAAACCAACAGGATAAAATGCACTTGCGATTCCGAAGACTTTTACTTGAATTTCGGCAAAGAAGATGAGGGTGGTGAAACTTTTTTCCAACGAAAAAACAAACTCGATAATGTTTTACAAGCCTACTTTAGTTTCCGGATAGAACAACTGCGGACTAATGAAGAACTGACTTTGCCTGTCCTTTTAGAAGATACAGGTGTGTGGCTCAAAGGCAGCAATTCTGGTTTGGTTGGCACTTTCCATATTAAATATTCAAGCTCCCAAAACTACCAGATCAACCTCTCCAACAAACTACAGAAATTACAGGCTTGTTTTCTTAAATATGCTGAAACGCTTGGTACAATTGATGCAGCCTTAAGCAGTAATCCTACTGACAATAGTTTCCAATCTCTGCGATTCAATGCTTTCACTTCTACAGGTTTAATTCCGGTTAGCCTATTAAACTATCGCAAGGAATTATTTAATTTCATTGCTCAATCTGCACCCGACAATTCAGGTGTATTTGAAACCTTTGATGCATTCAACCATATCGAATTGATGAGGTTGTATGTAAAAGAATATGAACTATTTACAAAACAAATTAAACACGAAATAGAATCGGGCACGCTTCAATCTGTTGATCTGCAAAAATTGTTAGTCGAATTACAAAATCTGGAAATAGTTTCTATAAAAACAGAAATGCCGGATGGACAAACTATTTATCTGAAACTTATTTCTCCTCTACATCCAATTAGACTGGCCTGGTTTATTAATTTATATGATCTTTATACCAATTGGGAAGAAGAAACTCAGAATGATTCACGATACAAATCAGTATGGTACAAAAATCTTGAGAATCTTTTCATTGGGGAACTCATTCCCGAAACGGCATTGCCGGTTCTGGCCGATATTTCAATGTCTGAGTATTTTCAATACGTTGGCGAATTATCTTTTGGATGGGGATTATATTCAAAACCTTTGCAAAAAAATAATGATGCATTCTCATCTGTTTCACGACAAATAAAAATCTATTTGTCAACATTGCTTAACATAGCTAATGAATACCGTATCGATACAGATGTTAATCAGGCTTTGGTCGGACGTCACATCTTAAACTATCTTTCCCAGCATCCTTACACAGATAAACTGATTATCAACCTCTTTAATGCAGGCGATGCTTTTGTATTTGCTAATGCAATGGTTGACATAGAAAAACTTTACGAATACAAATCTCTAAAGTATGAGATTCGTCTTTTTGCGGATGATAAAATAATAACGCCGGGAGAAGCATTCCGGAATCTTATTAATCCTGAGAGCAATATTTCTGAAGATGCAGAAGCATTTTCACAAGCTTCAGGAAATCGACTGTTTCCTAAATTACGCTTCTCTATTAATAATATAGGCGATTTTATTCGTAAGCCAGGGGATTATTTTGCACACATAAGTTTCCTTATTAGTCCATTCCCGGTAAAAACAGCGCTAACCCGTCCGGATGATAAAAAACAATCATTCTATTTCAATGGATTGATTAGCAGGCATGTGATTAGTGTTACTCAAAAAACGGATGCTATAATCTGGAATAAATATTTTTCCGAAAATCCGGTTGCAAAGAGTGTAAACGACTTTTGCAACACAGGCATCTCTTTGTTTGCAAACATGCAATCTTTTGTAGCAAATTCACTTTCCACAAATAGAGAGCAAAGTGTACCTGCTACCCGTCTTGAATTGAACGAATCGGACAAAGTTTTACTTTCTTTTATACATGATGTTTCTGATTGGGTTGTAACATTCGATAAAAATATGGGACCTGAGGTTTATGATCTTCCTGGCAAAGAAGGAGAAATTCCTTTCCTGCTCGATTATGTTCCGGGTCAGGAGATTTCAGGTATTTCTTCCTATTTGACAACACGGCCAACTTCCGAAATAGTTGGTCTCCTCGGACCACATTTTGCTGAATTTGGAATTGATTTACGTACTGAAACTGATAAATTAAAAATTCTGCTCGAAGACATTCGTTCTATTAGCAGCTCCCTCATTTTGCAATTCAATTCTACAAGTAACAAAGCATTTGAAGTTTTGGGAACAGCGTTTACTAAAAGAGTGCTGGAGAAAAAAGGCATTTTAGAGGATGCATTCCTGATCCCGATAGATTTGCATAAAGAGTTATTTGAAAAACTTCCGAACGAAGAAAAGGAAAGGGCAGATGCATTATTGGTAAAGATGAATCCGGTAAACCAGGAAATATCTTTTACTGTAATAGAAATAAAATGCCGTACATCATTAAATGAAACTGAACGCATCGGTTTGATTGAAAAAATGCAGAGCCAGATTGAAAATACCATTGAAGCATTAAGGTTCCATTTCGATACTACTAATTCGTTCTCAAACGACAGGTTAGATAGGGAGTTGAAAACCCTTCAGTTGAAATCCTGGCTTGAATTTTATGTAAATCGCGCTTCCCGTTACAACCAATTGTCACCCACCGTTCAGGAAAGTTACATCCAGTTATTGGACAATCTGAATTATGGATATTCACTTTCATTCAAACGATTAGGGATTATTTATGACTTTTCTGCTGCACAACGCCACAAAAAGGAAACATTCTCAAACGACTGCACATTCTTCACTTTCGGGAAAAATCTGATTAGTGAAATCCTCGATCCGGATTCCGATTTAAATACCTTTCGCCTCGAACATCTAGAGGAGGATAAACAAATAATATCGTTTTTCGGCGAATCCTATCTTCCGGCATTAATTCAGAAGGCTTCACAGACTCCTGCTGTTGCCGAACCGGAAATCTCTATGGAAAAACCAGGAGCAAAAGCCGAGCAAAAACCGGAAGAACCACAACCCGAGTTAGAAATAAAGGAACAAGATCAGCTACCTCCAATTGTAGTTATCGAACCGGAAGTTGTAGAAATAAACACAGATCAGGTGGTTGAGGACATTTCATTATATGAAGTACCTAAGTACGATATCATGATCGGCAAATCGTCCGGTAGTCCTCAATATGGCATCTTAGGCAAGGTAACAGCCAATGGTAAGCATATTGCTATTGATCTGAGTGAAACAAATACGATCAGTTTGTTTGGTGTACAAGGTGGAGGCAAAAGTTATACAATTGGTACAATTACCGAGATGGTTGTAAAACAATTCAGCCATATCAACGAATTACCTGCTCCTTTGGCTTGTGTAATTTTCCATTATAGTGATAGCATGGGTTATCCACCGGAATCTACTTCGATGATCTACCCTAATGATCATAAAGATGAAATCAGAAGATTAAAAGAGGAGTATGGTGCAAATCCTGGAGCACTATCAGATGTAATAATTCTCGCACCCGCGGCAAAAGTTGAAGAACGAAGGGCTCAATATCCTTCAATTGAAGTAGCTCCTATCAGTTTTAATTCTAATGAATTAAATGTGCAGGATTGGATGTTTTTATTGGGTGCAATAGGAAACGACTCAACCTATATCAGACAATTGAAAGCGATAATGCGTAGCATCCGCGACAATATTAGCATACAGGCTTTAAGATCAAGTGTAGCAAATTCAATCTTGCTTTCAAATACTCAGAAAACACTTGCCGAACAGCGGTTTCAATTCGCAGATGAATACATTGATGATACTTCAGCTATTCGCGATCTGTTACGTCCAGGTAGGTTAATTATAGTTGATCTGCGTGATGAGTTCATCGAAAAAGATGAAGCACTTGGATTATTTGTTGTGATGCTAAATATATTCTCCGGGATTAAAACATATGAATCAAAGTCATTCAACAAGTTCATTGTATTCGACGAAGCTCATAAGTACATGGACAATAAAGATTTGACCGGAAGTATCGTTACAGCTATTCGAGAAATGAGGCACAAAGGAGTATCCATAATGATAGCAAGCCAGGACCCCTTGAGCCTGCCAAATGAAATTATTGAACTAAGTTCGCTTGTATTGCTACACAAATTCAATAGTCCCCAATGGGTTAAACACATACAGAAGTCTATAACCCAGCTTGCATCTTTAACGCCAATGGATCTGTCCTCCTTAATACCTGGTGAAGGCTACCTATGGGCATCTAAATCAACTGACAAGAGCGTTATGAATCGTCCCGTAAAGATATTTACACGTCCTCGGGTAACAAAACACGGAGGTGAAACTGTAAAAGCAATATAAAGATGGAAGTTTATTCGTTTTCAGCAAAAGGGAAAAGGGAAAACAACGAAGACTATTTGTCAAATCGTCAGCTTGCGCCTGGTTGTTCACTTTTTCTTGTAGCTGATGGAATGGGAGGTTATTTACATGGAGAGATAGCCTCATCATTAGCTTGCGAAACTATTGCTGAATATATTGTAGCTAACTATGGAATTATAGAAAATACACAACTTATTCCTGAATCACTTTCCCTTGCTAATCATAAGATTAATGAAAAGCGGAAAGAACTTGCAACAAAAATGGGCACTACAATTGCCGGTGTTTTGATTGAAGGAAGTAAATCATATTTTTTCTGGCTGGGCGATGTCCGCATTTATCACTTTCAAAAGGACGAAATTCTTTTCCAATCCGAAGATCACTCCTTGATAAGTGACATGAAAAAACAAAGGAATGTGTCTGTTAAAGAAATTGAACGGTATGGAAATATTGTCACAAGGTCGCTGACAGGATCTCCATTTGAACAGGTACCGCCCATTATAATATCAATGCTTAAACCAGGCGATATAATCCTGCTTTGTACTGATGGCCTGTGGAAAAACAAAAGCATTACATCATTAATCGACTTACCTGAATCTGAAATTCAGAACTGCTTATTACCACTTGAAAGTACAAACGATGATAATTATTCATTGTTGAGGTTAACTTTCTAACTCGTATATATACTTTGAATCAGCTATTAG
>CAIQOG010000310.1 GCA_903873355.1 uncultured Bacteroidales bacterium | reverse complement strand
TTTGCAACCAGTTCAGCCAGGTAATCAGCCTGTTCGGCCGAAGAACGTTTTTTGCCGTTTGGTCCTTCAAATTTAGAATAATCGTACACACCATTTTTGAAGAATTCCGACGATGCACAGTCCAACCCGATAGTTACATCCGAACCCGGTTTGTAACCCGCATTGCGGATAGCGGTAAGGATAGATTCCAGCGCTTCTTCTGTTCCGCCGGCAAGGTTAGGAGCAAAGCCGCCTTCGTCGCCCACAGCAGTGCTGAGACCTTTGTCGTGAAGTACTTTTTTCAATGAATGAAACACTTCAGCACCCATGCGCAGGCCTTCTTTGAATGAAACAGCACCCACCGGACGAATCATAAATTCCTGAAAGGCAATTGGAGCGTCGGAGTGTGAGCCACCATTGATAATGTTCATCATCGGCACCGGCAAGGTAAATGCATTTGTTCCGCCGATGTAGCGATACAATGGTAAATCGAGATACGAAGCAGCAGCACGAGCCACAGCCAGCGAAACACCCAAAATGGCATTTGCACCCAGTTTCGATTTGGTTTTTGTACCGTCCAACTGAATCATCAGTTTATCGATGGCACGTTGCTGTAAAGCGCTGATACCAATCAGGGCAGGAGCAAGTACATTATTTACATTGGCAACTGCTTTTTGAACACCTTTACCGAGGTAACGGCTTTTGTCACCGTCACGAAGCTCAATGGCTTCATTTTCGCCGGTTGAAGCTCCCGATGGAACTGCAGCACGACCCATAACGCCCGATTCCAGGAATACGTCTACCTCTACTGTAGGATTTCCACGCGAGTCAAGAATTTCGCGTGCAACAATTTTTTCAATTTTACTCATGTTATTGTTTTTTTGAATATTGATTTCTTACCACACTAACAAGTATCAAAAAAAAATGTTCGGGTGAGAGTTCAAAAAAAGTCGACTAACTTATTCGTAGCGGATAATATTTGCCGGACTAATTTTGGTAATAAGGTAGGATGGGCCAATAATAAAAAGAATGGAAGCAAGTAATGTGCCGGCATTCAACAGAAAGATATACAGCCAGTTGAAACTAACCGGAACAGTGGCAACATAATAGGCTTCAGGGTCAAGCGGAATAATGCCGGTAAAGTATTGAATAGCGCAAATCGAAAGCCCAATAACATTTCCCCACAACATGCCTTTGCCAATTAGAAAAAGTGAATGATACAGGAAAATTTTGCGAACTGACCAGTCGGTAGCTCCAATCGATTTCAGAATTCCAATCATGTTGGTTCGTTCCAAAATCAGAATGAGCAATCCGGAAATCATGTTGAAACCCGCTACCGAAAGCATCAGAATAAGAATTACCCACACATTCATATCAAGCAAATCGAGCCAGCTGAAAATCTGAGGATTGATTTGTTTAATTGTTTGCGTTGCATAAGCCTTTCCGTCTTTAGTGAATTTGTTGGCAGTGGCGGAATAAACAGCATCGCCCACTTCATCAATACGCTTGAAATCGGTAATAAGCACTTCCAGACCACTAAACGAATCAGCATCCCAACCATTCAGAGCCTGAACGTGCCGCATATCAGTCAGAATAAAGAGCTTGTCGTATTCAATGAAATTGGTGGAATAAATTCCGACAATTTTAAATTTACGTGCCCGAACCTGATTTTGAATAAAATAAGTGAAAAAGCTG
>CAIQOG010000309.1 GCA_903873355.1 uncultured Bacteroidales bacterium | reverse complement strand
AGTTGGGCGAGAAGATTATTTGTTACCTGACGAAGGATATCCTTTGCTTTTTCGGCAGATGCATCAACCTCAAATTTGAGCAAAATGTGTTTAATGTAGAGATTCTGAATGCGAGAGACCGCAGGAATATTGGGACCAAGAACCCGATTTCCGAAAACAGCACGTAAATCATTTGCCATTTTTGCGGATGCTTTATTTAAAATAGTGGAATCGCGATGACGCAGTACAATTTGAATCATGCGGAAATAAGGTGGATATTTGAATAACTTACGTTCCTCGCACTGAGTTTCGAACATAGCCTGATAATCGTTTTGAATAACCTGACCTATAATGCCATGCTCCGGCACTGAAGTTTGAAGTATAACCGTTCCCTGCTTATTTTTCCGACCGGCACGACCACTAACCTGAGCAATTAACTGGAACGCACGCTCGTGCGCACGAAAGTCGGGGAAGTTGAGCATATTGTCGGCATTAAGAATCCCAACCAACGAAACATGTTCAAAATCAAGACCTTTCGACACCATTTGTGTGCCAATCAGAATATCCACTTTGTGCTGCTCAAAATCAGTAATGAGCTTATCATACGATTTTTTGGAACGGGTGGTATCCAAATCCATGCGTGAAACCCGGGCTTCAGGAAATATCAGACGGATTTCATCTTCAATTTTTTCGGTGCCAAAACCTTTGGTGGATAGTGTTCCCGGAGTTCCGCAGGCCGGACAAATGGTAGGAATGGGCTCAGTATAGCCGCAATAATGACAAGTCAGGGTATTGAAAGCTTTGTGAACTGTGAGACTAACATCGCAGTTTTTGCATTTTGGGACACAGGCACAGGCTTTACATTCGATATAAGGCGCATAACCACGTCGGTTCTGAAAAAGAATAATTTGTTCCTTATTCTGAAGCGCTTTATTGATTTTTTCGAGTAAGGTGTCCGAAAAATGACTTTCCATTTGTTTTTTACGATACGCTTCTTTGGTATCGACCACTTGAATTTCGGGCATAGCCATTTCTTCGTGACGCTGCGTAAGTTCAACCAACCCGAATTTTCCGTTTTTCGCATTGAAATAGGTTTCGATTGCCGGCGTGGCAGTTCCAAGAAGTGTTTTTGCAGCATGCATGGAAGCCAGTACAATGGCAGCATTTCGGGCATGATAGCGCGGTGCGGGGTCGTATTGCTTATAACTCGACTCATGTTCCTCGTCGACAATAACCAATCCAAGCTGGCGAAAAGGAAGAAAAACAGATGAACGCACGCCTATAATTACATCGTAACTCTTGTCGTTCAGCACATTATTCCATATTTCCACCCGCTCAGCATCAGAAAATTTGGAATGATATACACCGAGCCGTTTCCCAAAAACACGTTTCAGTCGGGTGGTGAGCTGAGTAGTAAGCGCTATTTCAGGCACGAGATAAAGAACCTGTTTGCCTTCGGCCAGTGCTTTTTTAATTAGATGAATATATAATTCTGTTTTGCCGCTTGAAGTTACGCCATGCAGCAAAATCACCGGTTTTTCGCTAAACTGCTTTTCGATTTCAGTGAAAGCTGTTTGTTGAAATTCATTCAATGGGTATACATCGGCTGTCTGGATTTCGGAAACATCGAGTCGTCCGATTTCTTTTTGGTAGGTTTCAAGGACTCCACGCTCAATCAGTCCGCTCAGAACTGCAGCTGATGCAGCTGATTTTTCAAGTAAATCTTTTTTGGTTACTTCTATTTGTTTTGCAGGAATAAGGCATTTCGATAAATCGATGTACTTCATCAACACTTCCAGCTGCTTTTTAGCACGACTTAATTCATCAAAAATGCGACGAAGATTTTCTTCCTTCAAAGCTTCGGCAGTCAGTTTTACAAAGGTTTCTGTTTTTGCCCGAAATTTATCTGAGAGTTCCTCACTGATTTCCACACCGCCTTTTTCAAGCAACTTATTTACCGTAGGCATGATATCACGCGTTTCGGCAATTTTATTCAATTCGGTAATAGTCATCGGTTTACCGTCCGAAAGAATATCCAGCACCTTTTGTTCCTTGTCCGACAACAAACTTTCTGCTTCGAAATCGGGATTAATACACACCCGCGTTTCGCTTTCGAGTTTTAGTCCGGCAGGAACCGCAGCCT
>CAIQOG010000308.1 GCA_903873355.1 uncultured Bacteroidales bacterium | reverse complement strand
GACTTTAAAATCATATTTTCAACAGTTGGTGTTGTTCTTAAAGCCAATGGAAGATGATAATTAGTAGGCAGTAAAGAGTAAGCGGTAAATTGTAAACAATAAGTAGTTAATGTCGAAAAGCAAATAATCAGAAATATTATAAAAATAGAAAAATAAAATTGAGCAAACAGTTAAGCTGTTTGCTCTTTTTTTTATCGAAAGTGATATTGTTTTTTTGACTAAATTGACAAATTGTTGTTTTAATTGAGATTATTTAACGGTATACCCTGAGAATGGCAAATTCAGTGTCTGAATAATTTGTGTGACAAAAAGTTTTTTTTGTATCTTTGTGTCTTTGTATTATGAAAACACATGTTTAATTTTTAAAATTAGATTTTATGAAAAATATTAAAATTGCTGTTATTGGTTTGGGTTATGTAGGTTTACCGCTTGCAATTGAATTCGGGAAGAAATATCAGGTATTGGGTTTTGATATTAATGATACCAGAGTAAAAGAGCTTCAACAAGGTTTTGACCATACCTTAGAGGCCGATTTGGAAGGAATGAATGAAGCGGTGAAATTAAGAAAATCTAATCCGGAATTAGGCTTGTCTTTCTCATCAAATGAAGAGGATTTGAAAGCATATAATACCTACATTGTTACCGTGCCAACTCCAATCAACAATTTTAATATGCCGGATTTGAAACCACTTATTATGGCTTCACAAATGCTGGGCAGGGTAGTTGGTAAGGGTGATTTGGTGATATATGAATCAACTACTTATCCCGGTTGTACTGAAGAAGACTGTGTTCCGCAAATTGAAAAAGTATCCGGTTTAAAATTTAATGTTGATTTTTATGCGGGTTATAGTCCTGAACGTATAAATCCGGGTGATAAAGTAAATACATTGACAAAAATTAAAAAAGTTACTTCAGGTTCAACCCCCGAAATAGCTGATTTGGTAGATGGTTTATATGCTTCTATTATAACTGCCGGAACGCACAAAGCACCAAGTTTAAAAGTAGCTGAAGCTTCCAAAATCATTGAAAATGCACAACGTGATGTAAATATATCATTTGTAAATGAGTTGGCATTGATTTTTGATAAAGTAGGAATTGATACCAATGATGTGATTGAAGCCGCCGGTACAAAATGGAATTTTTTGAAATATCGTCCGGGATTAGTTGGAGGACACTGTATTAGTGTCGACCCCTATTATTTAGCAAGTAAAGCCGAATCATTGGGCTATGTGCCACAGGTTATTCTATCAGGTCGCCATGTTAATAATAGCATTGCTCCGTTTATTGCTAACAAAGTATTGAAACTAATGATTCATAAAACTCATACCATAAAGGGTTCTAATGTGCTGATTCTGGGTGTAACCTTTAAAGAAAACTGTCCGGATATTCGTAATACGAAAGTAGTGGATATATATTCTGAACTTTGTGACTTCGGCTTGAATGTGGATATTTACGATCCATGGGCTTCAGCCGAAGAGGTAAAACATGAATACAACGTTGACATTATCAGCGAATTAGACCATTCCAAAAAATATCATGCCATTCTTCTGGCAGTTTCTCACGATGAATTTAAAGAAATTGATTTTGAAAAATACTATAAAGACGGAGCAGTAGTTTTTGATGCCAAAGCCGTTGTGGATAGGAGATGGGTGGATGGAAGATTGTAAGAATTAATTATTTCTCATATTTGAATGAAATCACCCAAGATATCTGTTGTTACTGTTTGTTATAATGCTGTTTCTGATATTGAAGATACTATCTTAAGTGTTTTGAATCAGGATTAT
>CAIQOG010000307.1 GCA_903873355.1 uncultured Bacteroidales bacterium | reverse complement strand
TGAGCTTCCAGCGATTGTTCCAATTGAGATTGAATCAGGCGTTACCCATGATAATGTTCCGCTACCGGTAGTTGATAAAACCTGACCACTTGTGCCATGGGCATTGGGATAAGTAACTGCACCTGCAGTGATTGAATTTGCGGTTAATGAATTTGCGCCTAAATTGACATTGTAACTTGCTCCATTATAAGGCACACCGCTGCTATATAGTGCATAAGGCACACTCATTAGTTCGCTGGTGCCAACAATCGTATAATCAGTTCCTCCCGTGGGGTCTGTTTCAGTTTTTATGTAATATGACCCTGATGCCCAGTTGATTGTCGAAAAATTACCGGTTACCACTGTTCCGTCGCCAATTTTTAAACTTACCAGCCCGTTGGTATTTGTTGTCGCAGTTTGTGTTTCTACATATACAGCCGTTCCGGTTTGGCTGCCTTGCAGAATACTGATTTTCATACCCACTTGCTGGTTTTTAATCAAGGCTTCACCACCATCGCGTATTACGGCTTGGTAACTCATTTTTTGTGGAATTTGAGGTCCCACTGCTGCCCACGATGCTACCGTTAATAATACGGCGGCACAAATTGTAATTGCTTTTTTCATGATGATTCTCCTTAATTTTTAATGATCTTGAATGTTTTTATTTCTTTGTTTCCTTCTATTACTTTCAGAAAGTAAGCAGCTTTCACAAGTTTCTGCATATCTATGCTTGTTGGGTTGCTTTGTAAGTTCTTGCTTTCTAAAACTTTACCACTTACATCAACTATCTGATAACTCAATGATTGATTGTTTAAAGTAGAGGAAGCATCTACTTTGAGTATCAGAAAATCAGTTGTAGGATTTGGGTAAGCAGAAACCGAAAGGCTTATTCCTTTGGCTACTTCCAGTCCTGTAACAAATGAAATGGTATAGGCTTGCTCTACGCCTTGTGAAACAGAGCCACCCGTGCTGGTGCTGGTGCTGTAATCGACCTGCCCTACAGAATAGCTCACAGAACCTCGACTACTCGAAGCGACTCCGCCAGTTGCAGATACTGTATTTTGTGCCTGTAACCCAATAATGCTAATGCTGAGCAAAAGCAAAATACTTAATTTTAATGATCTGTTTTTCATTTTTTTTAGTAAATAGTGCGTATTATTTGGATGTTCATTTTTTTCATTGCTTGTTTCTATATACTATCTTTATGTAGTATATGTAAACAAAAATTAAAACCTTAGGGTGTTGTTGAGATTTGGATCCGAAAGGCTTGTTTCGCGAAATAATTTATTCATGTTCATTCTTTTTTCTATCCAAAGATGATGCATGGCACATGGATTTGCGCAAGAGCAGGCGTCAAATCCGAGTACACAACCATTCAACGTATCCATTCCTTCGATGGCATCAATGACATCGACAAGAAATATTTGATTTATTTCCTTTGTAAACATATAACCACCATCGCGCCCTTGTACGCTTTTTATGAAACCTGACTTTGATAAATCAGTCATCACCTTCCTCAAGTACTTATCTGATCCCTTTAATTCATCCACAATCTCCTTCGCCGAATACAAAAGCTGTGGATTTTTAGCTATGAATATTAATATTCTTAATGCGTATTCTGTTGTTTTTCATAATGTTATTTTTTTTGTTTAAATATATACTGCTGAATTCTTCTATAAGTTTCAGGTATTTATCATAATATTCATTCTCAAATGTGTTTGCATTTGATTTTTCAAAATCATCGGACATAGCTGACAATACATTTGCAGGTAAAATCCGTTCGGACATCGGGTAAAGAATATTGTTTTCCTTTGCAATGTGATTTGTAAGTAACGTGCAATAGGCCAACAGATTCTCCTGAATTTGAGCAAATGCTGAAACATCTCCTAGTTTGAATTTTCCAATTCCTTCCACTGCCAGCTTTATGTAATTTCTACCTTCATTATGATCGGCAAGCATTACGGCTATTGGTCCAAATTCTCGTGACATTCCATGTTTTTCCATTTCCATAAACAGTACATCTTCCTCTTTAAGATGATGGTATTTATCGGCAAAATTGCGCACAAAATCGATAATTTGCTCAACATGATCTATATTGATGTTGGCTTCATTGCCATGTAAAATGGTTTCGGTAATTTCTATCATCTTAAGAATACTGTCGTGTTCTTTTACTAGAATTTCTATCGCTTTCATAATTGTGAATTTTGTATGTTTTGAATTGATAGTTTGATGTCTGCAGAAGTGGGCATGGGCGTTTTCACCACCAACACCCGAAAGTCGGCATTACCGTCATTATATAAACAATGTGGAATGTTTTTTGGACTATCGATGAGCATGTCTTTGCTAACAGATTGTTTTTCATCGCCTATTTCCACTATGCCTTCACCTTCCAAAACGTAGAAAAACACATCTACAGGTGTTGCATGTTTTTTCAAAAATTCACCCGCTTTTAGCAGAATATGAACTACTTGCACATTCTCGTTCTCATGTATTTTTCTTGCATCCACTCCGTGAGGATTATTTACCGCTGAAGCATCTTTGTAACTTATTGTTTTCATTATTTATATGTTGTTTTTTGAAAGTTTTAAATACTACTTAAAAGTAGTATTATATGATAAAAAATTTAATATCTCAATATTTTGTCAAAATCCATGTCTGACAATATAGTTTCTCGAAATAGTTTATTTAAATCAGTTCTCACATCCTCCCAAATATTATGCATGGCACAAGGGTTTGTGCATGAGCATTTATCAAATCCAAGCACGCAACCATTAAGGTTTTCCATTCCTTCTACTGAATCGATGATATCAAAAAGAAAAATCTCGTTTGTATTTTTCATGAAAATGTAACCACCATCTCTACCTTGTACACTTCTTATAAATCCTGATTTTGACAAATCAGTCATCAACCGTCGCAGGTATTTGTCGGACACTTTCAACTCCTCCACTAATTGTTTTGCAGTATACAATATTGTTGGCTCTTTGGCCATAAAAATCAATATTCTTAAAGCGTATTCAGATGTTTTAGATAATTTCATATTCTTTTATAATGTTGTATTTCAAATTAACAACATTATTTTCATACTTCAAGGTTATTTTGTGAATGTTTAACTATTTAAAGATGATTTTCTTTTAATTTATTCTCATGCTGGCGCGGGTTTGTAACCCGTGCCTTTTTCTTTTTACACTATCACAAAAGTTCAACTCTGTTTTATATTGGCACAGGTT
>CAIQOG010000306.1 GCA_903873355.1 uncultured Bacteroidales bacterium | reverse complement strand
TCCCGACATTACCATCGGAAGGTTTGTTCTTTCAGGCGGAATAACATGTTGCAATTCCTGCGCATTTACAAATTTATCTTCGTCAACTACCGAAAGTTGTTCGGCAATATTTTTTAGTTGACGAATGTTTCCAGGCCAGCGGTAATTAGCTAAAATATTTTGAGCTTCGGCATCCAATACAACAGGTTTCGATTTGTATTTCTCCGAAAAATCGGCAGAGAATTTTCTAAACAATAAATGAATGTCTTCTTTTCTTTCGCGCAACGCTGGAACACGAATAGGAACCGTACAAAGCCTGTAATATAAGTCCTCACGAAATTTTCCATGATCGGCCAAAACAAGCAAATCTTTATTTGTTGCAGCAACCACTCTTACATCTGTTTTTTGTGTTTTTGATGAACCAACTTTTATAAATTCACCACTTTCTAAAATACGTAATAATCGCGATTGTGTTTCGAGTGGAAGTTCGCCAACTTCATCTAAAAAAATAGTTCCACCATTTACCGTTTCAAAATATCCTTTGCGTGTTTCATGAGCTCCCGTAAATGAACCTTTTTCGTGCCCGAACAGTTCCGAATCAATGGTTCCTTCTGGTATTGCACCACAGTTCACTGCTATAAATGGTCCGTGTTTGCGGTTGCTCATCGCGTGTATAATTTTAGAAAACGCTTCTTTACCAACACCACTTTCGCCATTAATTAAAACCGTGATATCAGTTGGTGCAACTTTCACAGCGGTTTCCAAAGCAAAATTTAATAATGGCGAATTGCCTATAATTTCAAATCGTTGTTTGATGTCCTGTATGTTCATCTTAATATTATTTATTCAACCACTTTTCCAATAAGACTTGTAGTAGTTGTTCGTTCTATTTTTACGTTTACGTATTGTCCTTTTTGGTAATGCTCTTTTGGGAAAATTACCGTTTGGTTTTTATCGTTTCGTCCTTTTAAATCAGCTTCCGATTTTTTAGAAAAACCTTCAATCAATACTTTGTATGTTTTGCCTACTTCTTTCTTATTGTTATGTGTGCTGATTTGGTTTTGCAATGCAATTATATCTGCAAGTCGTTTGCTTTTTACTTCTGCTGGTATATCATCGGCATACTTCTTAGCGGCTTGTGTACCTGGACGCTCGCTATAGGCATACATGTATGCAAAATCAAATTGAGCGTTTTCAAAAAGTTTATAAGTGTCTTGAAACTCATCATCTGTTTCACTGCAAAAACCAACAATTACATCGGTTGAAATTCCGCAATCAGGTAAAATTTCACGGATTGTTTTTAAACGATTTACAAACCAATCTGTATCATAAGTTCGGTTCATTAATTTTAAAATTCGTGAGTTGCCCGATTGAAGCGGATAATGAATGTAGTTGCAAATATTTTCGTATTTGGCAATGGTATAAAGTACATCATCGGTAATATCTTTTGGATGTGACGATGAAAACCTGATTCTTAATTCGGGCGAAATGAGTGCAACTTTTTCAAGCAATTGTGCAAAGTTGCAAAGCAAGTTTCCTTCAGCATCTTCAAATTTATATGAATCGACATTTTGCCCCAACAATGTAATTTCTTTGTATCCCTGATTAAAAAGTTCTTTTGCTTCGTTTAAAATGGATTCAGGCTCGCGACTCCTTTCTCTTCCACGTGTAAAAGGGACAACACAAAATGAGCACATGTTATCGCATCCACGCATAATACTTACAAAAGCTGTAACACCATTGCTGCTCAAACGTACTGGTGTAATTTCAGCATACGTTTCTTCACGACTTAAAAGCACGTTAACTGCTTTTTGCCCTTCTTCAACTTGTTCAATCAGTTTTGGAATATCTCGGTAAGCATCTGGTCCAACAACAATATCAACCAATTTTTCTTTTTCTAGTAATTGATATTTCAATCGTTCAGCCATGCATCCCATCACTCCTACAATCATTCCTGGATTTTTCTTCTTCTGATGTTTAATTTCACGTAACCTTCCCCAAATGCGGCTTTCAGCATTATCACGAACTGCACAGGTGTTTAAAAATACAACATCAGCATCAAGAGCGTTATCGGTAGTTTTAAAACCATTTCCAATCATGATAGATGCCATAACTTCACTATCGGCTACATTCATAGCGCAGCCATAAGTTTCGATATATAATTTACGTGTTGCTGTTGTGATGTCTTTATCGGCAACTAATCCTCTCATTATTTTAAGTTCAAATTTCGGGTGGCAAAGATAAAATATATAATGTCAGAATGGCACAAATTGTTTTAAGAATGTGCGAATCAATTTAAAATGGAAGGTAGAAATATTTGAAATGAAGGTGAAAAGAAGAAATGAAATCAGATTTTCATTATGTTTGAAACGTGAAAATTTTAGTTACTGGAAGCAATGGTTTACTCGG
>CAIQOG010000305.1 GCA_903873355.1 uncultured Bacteroidales bacterium | reverse complement strand
TATTATACATAACATGTAGTTATATTCGATCCCCGCCTATCGGCGAAACAACAGGGATAAATATAACCTAATTATGTATAATAGCCGCACGAATATCACAAACGCTTTTGCCCCGCTTCGCTGCCCGAAGACCTCAAGATTTCCCCACCACCCATTAGTTGTTGCAGTATCAAAAAATAGAACGAGTTTTATTTCCATGTGCTTGCGGTAGGTGAATTTCCTAACCATTCTGCGATTGGGGATATTTTCTTCACTATGAACTATTAACTGTAAACTATAAACTGTATTCACCCACCTCAGCACCGCACAGCATAAGTGGCTTCTTCATTCCACCGCCCAAATCAGCCCACATTCCATTTCGCTTTGCGGATGCTTTTATCCTCCCACGTTGATACCTTGCATTTCATGCCGGGTATCAACAATCAACCCAATAAAGCATCCAGCAAAGCTCCATTCCATATCCACCCATTGAGCCGTTCCATTCAGTCGTCACCCATGCCTTTTGCCCCGCATTTCCAATGGTCTATTTTCTTCCACTGCGGCGGGTTAGCCCCAATTAAACGCCTAAAGGCAGAGTGGTAAGATTTTTACACCTTAACGGTGCGTTGTTCAGGCTTCGCCAACCCGAAAATAAAGTGCTGAAAACAACTTTTATTTTCAATGTCGGTTTATCTTTGGATCATTTAAAAGACATCAATTATTCTCCAATTGAATTTATCAACAAACAAAATTCAGTTAGAATAATTTGACTTATCAAAAATTAAAGCTATAATATCAAAATTTATCTATGCTGTTGATTTTTCAATAAATATCTTTGCCAAATAATTACAATACAAATATTTAATCATGACAGAACAACAAATTAATCAGGCATTTGACTATGCAAAAGCACGTTATGCCGACTTAGGTATTAATGTGGAAAATGCCATAAACGAATTAGATAAACTATCCATCTCGTTACATTGCTGGCAAGCTGACGATGTAACAGGCTTTGAAAACGGAGACGGCGAACTTACAGGTGGTATTCAGGCAACAGGAAATTATCCTGGCAAAGCTCGTACAATAAATGAACTTCGTGCTGACATCGACAAAGCCATGTCGTTACTACCGGGAAAACACCGTGTTAATATTCATGCATTTTATGGCGATTTTGGTGGCGAATCAGTCGACCGCAATCAGATTGAGCCAAAACATTTCCAAAGCTGGATTGACTGGGCAAAAGAAAAAGGATACGGACTGGATTTCAACTGCACTTGTTTCTCCCACGAAAAATCGGCTGACGGTTTTACACTTTCACACCGTGACCCTGCCATTCGTAAGTTCTGGATTGACCATGTTATTCGCAGTCGTAAAATAGCAGAAGAAATGGGTCGTCAGTTAGGCAGGAAATGTATCCACAATATATGGATTCCTGATGGTTCGAAAGATTTGACTGTAGACCGTTTGCTTTACCGTCAGAATTTGAAAGATTCGTTAGATAAAATTTTTGAATACAAAACCAACGATGAGTATATGCTCGATAGTATCGAATGTAAATTGTTCGGTATTGGTAGTGAAAGCTATGTGGTTGGCTCTCACGAGTTTTACATGGGTTATGGTATTGCCAATAACAAAATGATTACGCTCGATTCGGGTCATTTCCACCCTACAGAAGTTATTTCGGATAAAATATCTTCGTTATCACTTTTTGCCTCTGAAATTATGCTTCACGTAAGCCGTGGTGTACGCTGGGATAGTGACCATGTGGTAATTATGAACGATGAATTGTTAGCACTTTCGCAGGAAATTATCCGTTCTGGTGCGCTTGATCGTGTACATGTAGGACTGGATTATTTTGATGCCTCCATTAACCGTATCGGTGGGTATGTGGTTGGAGTTCGTGCTATGCAAAAAGCGTTGTTACAGGCCTTGTTGGAACCTATAGCACAATTGCGTACTTTTGAGGCCAATGGTCAGAATTTTGAACGATTGGCTTTGCTCGAAGAAGCAAAATCATTGCCATGGGCAGCGGTTTTCGACAAATATTGTCAGAATAAAGGTGTAATTGCCGGCGAAGCATACATTGCAGATATACAGAAATACGAAGTGGACGTAACTTCAAAAAGATAATACTTTTGTAATACTTTTAAATCTAAAATCATGAATGCACTCTTAGGTATTTTATTTCATTCGATAGGCGGATTTGCCTCCGGTAGTTTTTATATGCCTTACAACAAGGTAAAAGGTTGGGCATGGGAAAGTTTCTGGATTGTGGGCGGTTTATTTTCATGGCTGATTGTTCCGCCATTGGCTGCATGGCTTACCATTCCTCATTTCACAACATACATCGCTGCCTGTTCCACTCAAATTCTGACTATCACCTTCACCATGGGACTTTTGTGGGGTATTGGTGGATTGACTTATGGTTTGGGTGTGCGTTATCTGGGAATGTCACTTGGAAACTCTGTAGTACTTGGTTTCTGTGCAGCGTTCGGAGCTATTGTACCTTCAATTTATTATAACTTCAACCCGACTGTTGGTAAAATTTCATTCACCGACATGCTGGCACATCCGGGCGGACAACTGGTACTTCTGGGAGTTGTAGTTTGTATAACGGGTATTGCTATATCAGGAAGAGCAGGAATTCTAAAAGAAAAGGAACTTACCAAAGAACAGCAGGAAGCTTCGGTTGCTGAATTTAGTCTGGTAAAAGGATTGATTATTGCAGTGGTTTCGGGTATTCTGAGTTCATTTTTCAATTTTGGAATAGAAGCAGGAAAACCTATGGCTGAAGCTGCAAACGAAGCATGGAAAGCCTTGCATCCGGGTCAGGGCGAGTTTTTGTATCAAAATAATGTAAGCTATATTATTATCCTATGGGGTGGCTTGACTACCAATTTTATCTGGACTACTATTTTGAGTCTTAAGAATAAATCATACAAAAACTTCTCTGATAAGAAAACGCCAATCACCAAAAACATCATCTTTTCTGCATTAGCCGGAACAACCTGGTTTTTGCAATTCTTCTTCTATGGTATGGGCGAAAGCAAATTAGGAAATGGTGCAAGTTCATGGATTCTACACATGTCGACTATTATTTTGACTGCTAATATGTGGGGTATTGTTCGAAAAGAATGGACGGGTGTATCACCAAAAACGAAATGGACTATCACTGCCGGTATAGCAGTAATTTTGTTATCGGTAGTTTTGGTTGGTATTGGAAATTCGATGTAAACCAACATTAAAGTAAATTTTTAAAAGGAGGGCTGAAATGTTTCTCCTTTTTTATTGTTTCAGAATTTTTAGAATCATTTTTTATTTATCTTTGTAATTCAATTAGTTAGCCTTATTTAATTCTATAAACATGAGCAACAAACAATTTGATTCTAATCTGAATTATCTTATAACTTCGGAAGAAGACGAATTATGGGGTTTGACAGTTACCACAGTTGGTCATCAAAAAATTGCGGAAAATGAATCATATCCTCCTAAAAATCATCCACTAGAATACTATTTCAACGTGGATAAAGGTCGTATTTTGAATGAATATCAACTTCTGTACATTACTGATGGCAATGGGATTTTTACTTTTGGACCAACCAAGCAATCCTGCTTTATCACTGAAGGTAAAATGTTTTTCCTGATGCCCGGAGTATGGCATACCTACAAACCTATTGAGAATTCGGGTTGGAATGAGTATTGGATTGGATTTAAAGGTGAGATCATTCAGAAAATTGTAGACGAAGGTTTTTTTCTCAACCGCGCTCCGGTTTTCAATATCGGACTAAATGAACGAATCATAGATTTGTATATGAAAGCAATAGAAATAGCTAACGAAGAGCGTGCCGGATACCAACAAGCACTTTCAGGCATTGTTATGCATATTCTGGGACTAATGTATTATCGTGATAAAACCCGTGATTTTGAAGATGAAGAAC
>CAIQOG010000304.1 GCA_903873355.1 uncultured Bacteroidales bacterium | reverse complement strand
GGCAGTGTATCGAGATCGTTGGCAAAAATTAAATCGACATCGGCTAACAGTAAATGAAAGAAGAGTCGGATGTTGTATTCTGCATAAAACAATGGACCACTGTGAAATACAAGTTTCTTTCGGAGAATAAAATAATTTCGCTGAAGTGGTTTACTTTCAGGCAGTAATCGTCCATATTCCACCACCCAATAACCGCATTTTTCGAGTGTCAGGCAGGTTTTATGAACCCGCTGGTCAGTCGACAAATCGTTGGTGACACAGACTATGGCCTTTTTTTTCATTCTTTCAAAAACTGGGTTATTTATCTTTAAGGTAAGAAATGATATCCTGATAAAGTTTCCGGTGATAGGAACGGGGTGTATCCTCAACCGAAGTATTATGCCAAAGCAAAACCAGTTCACCGTTCCAGCTTTCCACCATATTTATCAGCCGGATACAATATTCATAAGCTTCGTGTGCATTCAGGTTCATGTAGCGATTATCGCTAAGGCTGCTGTCCATTACGGTAAGTGGATGAAGTGTAAGCAAAGTAAGTTGTTTCGTAATCGGATTTATCCAACGAACAGCACGACAAGTTCCAAGTCGGAATCCCGCTACATCGGCATAACCGAGTGTGAAATCGTCGGTAATACCCGCATTAATCAAAGCCTGCATGTCTTCCGGTTCGCGGGAATCAAGGTAATGGTGACGGTTGTAGGTGGTTTTTCTTTTGGTAATCCGCTCCAGATGTTTCTTTTC
This sequence comes from uncultured Bacteroidales bacterium, assembly GCA_903873355.1. The sequence goes on along the minus strand of CAIQOG010000304.1, from coordinate 7,272 downwards.
ATCTGCAATTTTTTCAGGATGTATTCCTGCTTCATAGCTTGAATGCAGTCCAAAAGTGATATTCTTTCGTTTGCAGAGCTTAACTAATGACTGAAAATCCTGAATATGATGCGTGATAAATGGTTTGTCTTCTTTTCGAATTCCACCTCCAATTTTCAAAAAAACGATTGGTTCGCAGCGGTCAGCTCCAACTTTTTGTCGGAGTGAATTGTCAAGACGAAAAAGCCATGGTGATGTATACCACGGATCGTTTTGAAGTCCACCAAAATAACTTTTTATAGCTTTATTTCCTTCTTTCGGACGGCGAATACCCCGCAGCAATCCGCCCATAAATCCTCTTAAGCTCCGAAAATGCGACAACTGATCCACATCGTGAGTCAGAAATATTTTCCGTATTGCCGGTTTGGGTTCAGGAACATCCAATCCAATTTCTCTTAGCTGATTCCGTAGAATCTTACCATATTCGTCCACAATTGGCGAATCAATAAATCCGGCACGATAAGGCAGCGATTCTTTACCCGGAAATCGCCCGTGAACATCCCGGATGTCCTTTCGAACCATTTCTTCGTAACGGCTTATCAAATAGTACGTGCTGGCAATAAGGTCGGCATGAATAATTCGTGTGGTGCCAACTTGTTGTACTTCAGTATTGCCAAAAAATATCGGAGATTCTTCCCAAATTTGAAGTGGTATTTGAGGTATAGAATCATGTGAGCCATAAACTCCTTCCGAAAAAAAATCTGAAGATTTGATAACCAGTTTATATTTGCGGTATTCTTTTGGATTTGAGGTATATCCAACTTTTGCAACTACTTTTTTGGAAACAGTATCGCCAAGCAGAAAACAAATAATATATTCGATAATCTCAGTCATTTTGCAGCTACAATCTCTTTAGTTTTTCAACTTTTTCTTTCGTTCATTACTGAATGTTACCAAAAGGGCTACACCCAATCCTATCATTAAATCTTTGTTTGACAAAATATTAAAATAAATATCATCCGAAGATTTCAGGTTGGTTATTAGTTTTAAAATCACTGAAAGTGAAGTGAAAATTAAAAAAGCAACAAAGCCAAAAATTACCGGTTTCAGTTTAGGATGTATGGTCATTTATGTTCGTTTTTAAATCGGATGTCAAAAGTACAGAATAAATACGAAAAACAGACTAATTAATTACAAATTTCAATTTTTTCTGAAAATATAAATCAGACTGTCAGCGCATTATACACAAAAAATGGGAAGCCGGTGAGCTTCCCAAGATTTGCAAAATTATAAATTTTCGCTAATTTTCTTCTTTTTCGAGTTTCGATTTTGCAAAATCCAGAATACCCTTTAAGTGCTTGGTCATAATTTGAGCAGCTTTCTCTCCATCGCGTTTTTTTATTGCATTCATCATTTGTTGATGTTCATCAATTACATCGGGATTAGGAGCACAAAGTCTGTCACGTTGATATATTTCCATAATATCAGGAATTACAATCATCAACATAGCTTTGAAAACCGGGTTATGACTCGATTCGGCTACTGTACGGTGAAAAGCAAAGTCACTTCCGATACGTTTTGCAGTATTAAAATCGCGCAAGTAGTTTTCGTGAGCTTTTTCCAATTTCTGCATATCCTTTTCAGTCCAACGTTCAGCACAAAGACGAATAGCATTGGTTTCAAGTACCACACGTGTTTCGACAAGTGAATAAAAATCATAACTTTGGAGATTAAGAACATCTGAAATCAGACCATCCAGTGTATTAATGTCCAGTCCATTTATTATTGATCCGCTTTGTGGAAGTGTTTTTATTATTCCGTAAAACTCAAGTTTGTGCAGTGCTTCACGAACCTGAGTTCTTCCGAACCCAAATTCTACGGCCAACTTTCGCTCCGCAGGCAGTTTATCCCCTGGTTTTAAAACGCCGGAATTAATTAAATCTTTTACTTTTGAGATTACTTTATCTGTAGGACTTTCAACGTTTTGTTCTTTTAGTCCTGTAAATGTTTCAGCCATATTTAATGAAATAAATTTATTCTATGAAGGTTTTATTTAATTCAAAAATTTGAAAATCAGGTTATTTCCACAAATCTTTGCAAAGATAATAAAAATTGGTTTTAAGTTTATTTTTTAAAAATATTTTTTAGTGTGTTTTTTAAAATCTTGATTTTTTATATAGCAAAAATCTGGTCAACCAAAAGTAGTACAAACTTTGATTTAATCATACATCTATTTTCAAATATTTTTCAACAATTCAGAGTTTTCTGCTCAACAACATAGATTTCGTGCTTTTTTAAAACTGCTGAAAACAAAAAAGCTCATCAGATTATTAATTCTGATGAGCTTTTATAAAAAAAATCCGATTTACAATCCAAAAGTTTCGGCAACTGCTTTACAAAGCACTTTTCCGCGAACAATATTTAGACCTCTATGTAAGTCTTCATGTACTTCACAGGCCTTTTCCCAACCCATATCTGCCAGTATAAGTGCATAAGGCAGGGTCGCATTTGTCAGTGCCAATGTAGAAGTGAAAGGCACAGCTCCGGGGATATTTGCAACACAGTAATGCAAAATTCCATCCACTTCGTAAACCGGGTCGGCATGAGTGGTTGGGTACGACGTTTCGAAACAACCACCCTGATCAATGGCCACGTCTACCAATACCGAACCGGGTTGCATCAGTTTTAGCATTTCGCGGGTAATAAGATGCGGTGCTTTTGCGCCCGGAATAAGTACTGCACCAATAACCAAATCTATATGAGGCAACAAATCTTCAATATTTTGAGTAGACGACATCAGTGTATCCACATTGGCAGGCATAATTTCACTCAGGTAACGCAAACGTGTCAATGATATATCAGCAATGGTGACATGAGCTCCAAGTCCGGCAGCCATCAGGGCGGCCTGCGTACCAACAACTCCACCGCCCAATACCAGTACATTGGCAGGTTTTACACCAGGAACTCCACCCAGTAAAATTCCCTTTCCGCCTTTTGGTTTTTCCAGATACTTGGCGCCCTCCTGAATAGACATGCGCCCTGCTACTTCCGACATGGGAATAAGCAGTGGCAAGGTATGGTCAGTTTTTTCCACTGTTTCGTAAGCCAGACAAATAGCACCGGTTTCCATCATGGACAATGTAAGCTCTTTTTCTGAAGCAAAATGGAAGTAAGTAAATAGCAACTGATTGGGTTTAATAAGTTTATATTCACTTTTCACAGGTTCTTTTACTTTCATAATCATTTCAGCCACCTGATAAACTTCAGCAGCTGAGTTTAGAATTTTTGCCCCTGCTTTAATATATTGTTCATTGCTGAATCCACTATTTTCACCTGCGTGTGTTTCTACAAAAACTACATGACCGTGCTGTACAAGCGTTCGGGTACCGCCTGGTGTTACCGACACACGACTTTCATTGTTCTTTATTTCTTTTGGAATTCCAATTTTCATATTGACTGTTTTTTACAGAAATGACTAAAATAAAAAGTAAAATCACCGTAAAAATAAAGCATTAATTTTAAATTGCAACTAAATTCGGAATATTTTTTAATTTCATGACTATTATTTATTCTGCTGAAGGCTATATATTTGATTTTAAACACTATTTGATTGTTTTTAAATTGAAACTAAACAGTCATTTTGTTTCAGTTTAGTTCGTTATTTTTGCATAATATGCAGTATATTTATTTTCATTTAGCACCAACACTTACAAATTGAAAGCAAACTAATTCAGCACATTTATTAACAGTTAAAAACGCGTACTTGACAAAATTCCGAAGTAAAATAATCCATTCCGAACAAACAGTATTTCTTTGTAAGATATAAATTTTCTCAGTCAAAGTATTTTATCTAATTTTACGGATTGTTTAATTTGAAATCAAGCGCCATGAAGACAGAAAAACACCTTTCGTTTTTCGGTAATCTAAGGTTTAGATTACTGACTTTATTGTTGTTGTCGGTTGTGCTGAAGTTATTTGCAATACCAAATTATCCTGCAGATGCAGCTTCTGACGCAAGGGAATTTACCGAATATAAAGGCAAAATTGTCGATAAAAAGTCGGGAGCTACACTGGCTTATGCGGGAATAACGGTGTTGGGAACCAATATTTCAACAGTTTCTAATTCTGAAGGAGAATATTCGATAAAAATTGCCAGAGATATTCAAAATCCAAAGGTAAAAATCAGCTTTATTGGTTACAAAAACAAACTTGCCACACTCGCCGACCTGGGCAAATCGCGGATTGAAATGGAACCGGCTTCCATTGAATTACCGGAGTTGAATGTAATATCGAAGAATGCCGAAGCACTAATAAAGGCTGTACTTGAAAAGCGTGCTGAAAATTATTTCAACACTTCAACTCTGATGACGGCATTTTACCGCGAAACTATACGTAAAAGCCGCACCTATGTTTCGCTTGCCGAAGCCGTGGTGGAAGTCAACAAACAACCTTACACCTCATTAAAAGCCGATGCGGTTAGGCTTTTCAAATCACGGAAGCAAACCGATTACAACAAGTTAGACACACTGGCTTTCAAGCTTCAGGGCGGACCGTTTAATTCGTTGTATCTGGACATCATGAAAAACCCCGAGTTTATCTTTACCGACGATATGATTGCAAATTACGAGTTTACATTCGATCATTCCACCCGTGAAGATAACCGGTTGCTTTATGTTCTGGATTTCAAACAACGCCCAAACACTTCAGTGCCAATGTATTTCGGAAAATTGTATATTGATGCGCAAAGTCTGGCATTGAAAACTGCTGTTTTTAGTCTGAATATAAAAGATAAAGACGCTGCTGCTTCGATGTTTATCCAGAAAAAACCATTCAATGCACGAGCTTATCCCACCGAAACAAAATACAGGGTTGATTACCTTGAAAAAGATGGGAAATGGTATTATTCATACAGCCGCATTGAACTGGGAATGAGAATTATATGGAAAAAGAAATTATTTAATACCAATTATTTTTCCACCGTGGAAATGGCCGTAACCGACTGGGGACAAGGTGCTGAAGTCAAATCGTTTAATTACAAAGACCGCCTGAAACCATCCGTAATAATAAGTGATGAAGCCGATGGCTTTTCCGACCTGAAGTTCTGGGGCGAATTCAACGTGATTGAACCCGAAAAGTCAATTGACTCGGCTATCAAAAAGATTCAGAAACAATTAGAAAAAAAATAAATTACTATCCTGATGATGAAACGAATTACCTTTATTTTAACCGCTGCTATTCTTGTTCAGTTTGCTTTTGCCCGTAATCAAGTTGATACGATTTCTGTATTATCCACAAAAATGCACAAATCCATAAAAACGGTGGTTGTTCTTCCCAAAAATTACTCCAAACACAAACATTATCCTGTGGTTTATCTACTTCACGGATACAGTGACAGTTATGCCAAATGGGTAAAAACCGTGCCATCAATTAAGATGCTTGTCACTCAGCACCAGTTTATTGTAGTTTGCCCCGATGGCGGCTACAGCAGTTGGTATCTGGATAGTCCGGTGGATTCAACTTACCAATACGAATCGTTTATTATCGGTGATTTGCTTCCGTACGTTGATACACACTATGCCACCATTCACGACCGCTCTGCTCGTGCCATTACCGGTCAAAGCATGGGCGGTCATGGTGCGTTGTATCTGGCTATGCGAAATAAAAACCTTTTTGCACATGCCGGCAGTATGAGTGGCGGGGTGGATTTGCGATACAATACTAAAAACTGGGACATCGCCAAACGTCTAGGAAGTTTCGAAACCAACCCCGATGAATGGAATAACCGCTCGGTGATAAATCTGGTAGAAAACCTGAAAAACAAAGAGCTTGACCTGATTATCGATTGCGGTACTTCCGACTTTTTCTATCAGATTAATGCCGCTTTACATCGCCGCCTGCTGGCACTGAATATCGATCATGACTATATCGAACGACCCGGAAGACATAGTTGGCCATACTGGACAAACTCGGTGAACTATCAGTTCCTGTTTTTCTCGGAATGTTTTAAAGGGCTGAAGAGATAAAAACGATGTCACCAAAACTGTTATCACACGAAGCATTTCAAGCCATTCGTTACCGCAATTTCAGGTATTTTCTGGGTTATCGGTTTTTTATGACTACCGCCACACTGATGCAGTCGGTGATTGTGAGTTGGCACATGTATTTCCTTACTAAAAATGTGGTTTGGCTGGGAATGATTGGGCTGGTGGAAGTGCTTCCTCAGGTTTCCGTTTCATTGTTTGCAGGTCATTATGTTGATTTATGGGACAAAAAGAAAATTATCCGTTTTACCACACTTTTATTGCTTCTTGGTTCCGCCATTCTAACACTTTACAGTATTGAATCCTTTCATTCCTTTGAGCGGTTTGGAATCTGGCCCATATTTATCACCATTTTCCTTACCGGACTTTCACGTGGCATTCTTATGCCTGCCAACACCGCTTTGCTGGGATATATAGTGAATAAAAACCATTATGCCAACGCTGCAACCTGGAATAGTGCCAACTGGCATTTTGCGGCTGTACTTGGTCCTGCTTTGGGTGGATTAGTATATGCATTTTCCACTATTTCTGTGGCATACAGTTCTGTTTTCATTATTTACCTTATTTCGCTTGCTATGGTGAATGGGTTGAACGTCGAACATGTGATTCGTAAACTGGATTCAGCTACCGAAGATATGATTAGCCGCATAGGCGAAGGAATCCGCTTTGTACTGAAATCGCCTGAACTGCTTGGTGCTTTCTCGCTCGATATGTTTGCGGTGCTGTTTGGCGGTGCGGTGGCCATGCTGCCGGTTTATGCTTCGGATATTCTGCATGTAGGACCCGAAGGATTGGGATTTCTGCGTGCCTGTCCGGCTATCGGCTCGATTTTTATGTCGGGTTACCTTATGTTCAACCCACCTGTACATAACAGCGGACGAATTCTGCTACTTTGCGTTGCTGCTTTTGGATTGTGCATGATAGGTTTTGCCTTTTCAACCTTTTTCTGGCTTTCAGCCATACTTTTAATCCTGAGCGGATTGTTCGACAATGTGAGTGTGGTGATTCGCGGAACGATTCTGCAGCTTTACACTCCGGAACATATGCGCGGACGGGTTGGGTCGGTCAACAGCATTTTTATCGGCTCGTCCAACGAGTTGGGTGCATTCGAGTCGGGGATTGCAGCTAAGTTTATGGGGCTGGTACCTTCGGTAGCTTTTGGCGGAATAATGACACTGATTGTGGTAGCAACTACGGCGAAAATCAATCCGGTATTGCGGAAATTATCGCTGAAATAAATCGTTTTACTTTT
>CAIQOG010000303.1 GCA_903873355.1 uncultured Bacteroidales bacterium | reverse complement strand
GAGAAGGGTAATAAACAAAAAGCACTCATCAAAAAAAACAAATTTGGCTTTCTATGTAATGAATTAATCATCGTTTATTTTAGCCATAAAACTAAAGGCAATTCAATTACATAATTATGATTATGGTTAGTACACTATACCAATATTTTCACCAACTCAAATAATAGCAATTGGAGTTGAATTATATCATGTTAGATTATCATTAGAATATATGGTTTTATTGCCTGAACCTCAAGTTAGTTGGTTTTATCAATCTCATATATATGGTAATCTTGGAAATGAAGGTGATAATTCTGAATATATTGGTCCTACCCAGACAACAAGTTTATTATTTAAGGGATTTTCCCTTAACTTAGGATTTTATCTTGGTGGTGGAAGTTGGAAGAAATCAAAATAGGAGAAAATTAAAATACGAATATAAAAATAAGAGATTATTTGCAAATTGGTTTTATTTAAATGAAAGAATCCATTCTCCACTACGTTTGGCAAAACAAGTTGTTCACTGCCCATCAACTCTCAACTACCGATGGTGAGGCTGTGGAAATTATCGATGTGGGAAGGCTTAATACAGATGCCGGACCAGACTTTTTTAATGCTAAAGTAAAGATTGGAGATACTGTTTGGGCCGGGAATGTAGAGATTCACGTGAATTCTTCCGAATGGAACAAACATAATCATCAATCAGATGCAGCTTATGATACGGTAATTTTGCATGTAGTTCATAAAGCCGATTGTGATGTATTCAGAACCGATAGTGAACGAATTCCACAACTGGAATTGAATTTTCCAAAACACATTGAAGATAATTTTGAATCGTTGCTCAGTCAGAAACAATGGATTGCCTGTGCCGATAAAATCAGTCAAATTCCGTCTGTGTTTATTCAAAGCTGGAAAAATGCATTGCTGACTGAACGGTTGGAGCAAAAAATGAATTCAATCGAAAATCTGCTTGCTGAAACAAATCAACACTGGGAAGAAGCTTTCTATATCACTCTGGCACGTAGTTTTGGATTTGGCACTAATAGCCAGGCGTTTGAAATGCTGGCAAAATCATTGCCAATTTCGGTGCTTGGCAAGCATAAAGACAACCTGTTTCAGTTAGAAGCATTGCTTTTTGGACAAGCCGGCTTACTTGCTGAAAATGAAACCGTTTCGTATGCCGTTGAACTTCGCAAAGAATATGATTTTCTTCGTTCAAAGTACGATTTAACTCCGATTGATGGTTCGCAGTGGAAATTGTTGCGACTAAGACCTGATAATTTTCCGCATATCCGCCTGGCACAATTTGCAGCGTTGGTTCATTCTTCAACGAAACTCTTTTCGAAGATTGTTGAAAATGCGGACATCAATTATCTGAAACTGTTATTTTCTTGTGAACCGTCGGCTTTTTGGAAAAGTCATTATTTGTTTGAGTGTGAAAGTACCTTGAAAATTAAGAAATTAGGCACTCAGTCAGTAAATAGCATATTAATCAATACCGTTGTGCCGTTTTTGTTTTGTTTTGCCACGCATAAGAATGAAGAAATCCCGAAAGATAAGGCTTTACAGATTTTGGAGGAAATACCGGCTGAAAAGAATTCTATTATTACAAACTGGCAAAACACAGGATTGGTATGTGACTCAGCGTATGATTCACAGGCTTTATTACAACTGAAAAAGCAGTATTGTGATGAAAAGAAATGTTTAAGATGCAGGATTGGACATAAAGTATTAACTTTGCAACTAAACTGATTTTGTCTGAACTTCAAATAATGAAATCAAAAATTAAAATAGCGTTAATCGTTCTCGCCATCGGTTTTCTCGTTTATGCCTGTGCCAACCGTGGTTCAGGACCAACAGGTGGACCAAAAGATACCACACCTCCAAAGGTGTTGAAATCAATGCCTTTAAATGGCACCTTGAATTTCAGGAAAAAACAGATTGAGGTGGTGTTTAATGAGTTTGTGTCGATTGAAAAACCAAACGAGAATGTAATTATTTCTCCTCCTCAACAGAAATCGCCTGATGTAAAGGCATTTGGGAAAACTGTTCAGGTGAATTTCAACGAAGACTTACAGGACAGTACAACCTACACCATCAATTTTGGAAATGGTATCGTAGATTTGAACGAGAAAAATGCGTTGAAGAATTATCTGTTTTCATTTTCAACAGGCAATAAAATTGACACCCTGCAAATTTCAGGAACAGTTATAGGAGCTGATAATCTGACACCCTTAGCAGGAATTATCGTCGGCATTTACCGCGAAGTGAATGACTCAGTGTTTTTCAAAAAGCCATTCCTGCGCATTGGTCGTACCGATGAGTATGGGCATTTCAAAATCAGCAATATCAAGAAAGGTAAATATAAAATCTTTGCACTTGCTGATGTCAATCAGGATTATATGTTCCAGCCCGGCGAAATGCTGGCTTTGTGCGACTCTATGATTACGCCAACTTTCAGGATGGAACAGATGAAAGATACTGTATGGAAAGATTCTACTGAAATTGACAGTGTTCGAAATTACATTGGAACACGGTTTTTGCCCGACAATATTGTTCTCCGGCTTTTTAAAGAAAATAAAAAACGTCAGTATTTTGTAAAATACGAACGAAAAGAACCTTTTGTTTTCAGTCTGTTTTTCAACGCTCCGGCAGTTAAACCACCCGAGTTGCAAGCGCTTAATTTCAGCTGGGATGGCAAGTATATTCTTCAGAAAAATGTAACCAATGATAGTTTAACCTATTGGATTACAGATTCATTGCTGTGGAAAACGGATACGCTTCAATTTAAAATGACCTATCTTAAATCCGATTCGGTGTTTAATCTGAATCCGGTTACGGATACTATCAATGTTGCGATGCGGAAACTCAGAATTAATACCAAGGCGAAGAAAGCTACAAAAGTCAAAGCCGAATCGTTGAAATTCAGCACAAATATAAACGCGACTTTTGATTTGTATAATCCGGTAATGTTGAATTTTGAGGCCCCGTTGGCACATATAGATCAGTCGAAAATAAAACTGTATCAGAAAATTGACACGACTTATAAGCAAATTCCATACAAGTGGCGACAGGCTGATTCAACGAAGATTAATTTTGCAATAGATTATAAATGGGTTCCCGAAAAAAGTTATCAGTTGAGGATAGATTCTGCGGCATTTATCAGTATCTACGACCGAACAGGTAATAAACTAAAATCGGATTTCAAAATCCGTTCGCTGGATGAGTATTCGAGTGTAAAAATAATGTTGGCAAGGTTTAATCCGAAAGTTGTTTTCCAGATTCTTGACACGAAAGATGCAGTAATTGCCTCGAAACCGGCAATTGAAAAAGGGACTTTGTTTCAGTATCTCCGTCCAGGAAGCTATTATATGCGGATGTTTATAGACGAAAACGGAAACGGAGTGTGGGATGCCGGTGAACTTCTTACCCACCGTCAGCCTGAGCAGGTTTATTATTACCCCAAGAAACTTACCCTGAAAGCAAACTGGGATTTTGAAGAAACATGGGATTATGAGCAGGTTCCGTTGCTTCAGCAGAAACCGGCAGAGTTGAAGAAACAGACTTCGAAGAAGACTCAGAACTAGATTTGTAACTATTTTCTTGTTGCTTATGACCTAATAGGTTTTCAAAATCTGTTAGGTCTGAACTATTTCCATTTCTTTCCCGAATTTACTATCTTTGCAACATGTCGAAGTTTCTGCTACACGGTTGGGTTATGCTGCTGCTAATAGCGGGGTTGAGTGCCTGTTCGCTGGTGCCCAATGAGCTGAATACTGCCGAACAGTTAATCGAAACGGCACCCGATTCGGCTTTGCATATCCTCCGGCATCTTGCACCATCCAACTATAAATCCGACGAAAATAAAGCCCGGTACGGCTTGCTTTTGATGCGTGTTTTGGATAAAAACCTGCTTCCTCTTCAACCCGATTCATTGCTCGATTTCTCCGTTAGTTATTATGAAAACCATTCGGACAAACAGTTATTGGCTACCGCATACTACCTGAAAGGACGGGCATTTATAAAAAAGTTGCAATACGAGCAGGCCACAGTCTTTTTCTTAAAAACGCTGGATGTACTCGAAGGTTCTGATAATTACGTTTTAACCGGAAAGTCATACAATATGCTGGGCGAAATTTATATCGTGCAACGCGATTACGTCACTTCGCGCGAAAAATACAGCAAAGCCTACGATTGTTTCAGAAAGGCAGGCAAAACAAATTATGCTTTTTATGCACTGCTCGATATCGGACGAACCTACAGTCAGTCAAAACAGATTGGGAAAGCACAACAATGTTTCGAACGGGCCTATAAATTTTCAAAAGATTCACTCAGCAAAGGAGCGGCTTTGCAGGAAATGGCAACCACCTTTCTGTCAGTAAAACAATACGATTCTGCTTTGTTTTACTTCCAAAAAACTTTAAAATATCCTGCTATCGGCTATAACAGAGCCATACAATACTATAACCTGGCTGATATTTATTTTGAAAGAAAACAAATCGATTCTGCCCTGTATTTTGCACAACAGGCATTGCATACACAAGCTGATATCCGTATAAAAAAGGAATGTTACCGCATTCTGGTAAATGCCTCCAGCGAATCGGGTGATATGGCTGCAATAAAAAAATACATGATTTGTTACCAGGACTGTTCCGACTCTATCAAACTAATCGACACCCAAACCCGGGGCAGTGTGCTCGAAACAATTCACAACAGCAATAAGGAAGTAAGCAAATCGAAACTGTGGGTTTGGATGTTGCTTATAAGCCTTGTGCTGATAGCAGCGGGCAGTGTTTGGCTGGTCATTCGGGTGCGCAGTCGGAAAGATCGGGCACTGGCCGAAACGAAACGGCAACATCAGGCCGAAAAAGGAAGTTTTCAGCAGGATATACTCCGGAAACACCGCGAAACCCTGTTGCACAAACTGGAGAAAAAGAAAGCCGCGTTGTCGGTCAGGCGTAGGAACATGAGCTCTGCCGAGAGAAACGAATCGGATCGTAAAATATACAACGAGATTCTTCACTACGACGATAAAGCCCATTTCTTCCGGCAGATGGATGCAGTCAGTTGCAACCTTATCAGCAAATTACGGGAACGTTACAAGGGACTTACCGAACGTGAGCTTTGCTGGGTGTGCCTCCATTTGCTGACCATACCACCATCCGATATCCTTTTACTGCTCGACTACAAACACGAAGCACTCAAGAAAATGAAAGTCCGGCTGATTAAAAAACTGAACTTAGCCTACGTCTCCATGATTCCCGACTTTCTGCAAAAAACAATGATGGAGGATTAATACTTTCAATTTCCCGCTCGGCTTTGCCGCTTGGCTTGGCAAGAATTTCCAATTACCAATTATCAATTATCAATAACCAATTATCAACTGTCAACTGTTGTTCTCACTGCCAACTGCTACTGCCAACTTTCAACTCTCAACTCTTTTCGCATCTCTTAATTTTAACCAATTTCAAGCCTTTTTCTGCTTCCCCGAAATTGATGTCCCCCAACTTGTTCGTTTTCGCAATTTAAGCCGCTGAAAACCAGTGCTGTTTTAAATCGCGATGTCCCCCTGATTTTGCCTTCAAAATTTGGGAATACCTTCCCTGTGCTATTACCTTAGCAACACGATCGATCGAAAAATAAATACATTTTTAAAAACAATGAAAGCGCCTATGGAGTGAATTTAAGAATCGGAAATGGTTCATGAACATGAAAGACTTTTAGGTGAATTTCATACGGTGCGAGTAAGCAACTTAATCACGTATGAAAATTTCGAAATCGATGCTTTCAAAAGTCTGCTTAATTGCAGCATTCGTTCTTTCAGTTTCTGGTATTTCAGCAGAAATAATTATTCGGTCTGATAATCCTGTGCCACCTCCGCCGGTTCGTCCCGCGTTGACAAATCAGGTAGTTCAGGCAGTCAGTCAATACAACACCGAAAGGGTTAATCAGTAACCCTGTTCAGTTTGTACAGAAAGAACAATTTTTAAATACTAATACCCTGATAAGCAGTACAGCCAACGGTTGGCAACAAACCATGTGAATATAGTTTGAAAAATTTAAACCTTAAGCTACCCGGTAACTGTACTGCTTTTCGATAAAACAATTTATTATTAATAACACATCAAATTTAAAAACATGGCTCAAAATCTTATTTCAGCAAGTTTGTCGGCAGCAGAGGCAGCCGAAGTTTTACAAAGTCTAAACGATGTAAAAACAAAAATGCCGTTCTTATCTACTTTACAGAAAACGGATGTAAGTAGTCTTTTCAAAGTGGGTAATGCTTATCTACCTTTTATCGACAAAATTTATCAGGTTGTAACTACACATCCGGAAATTCTTCCGGCAATTTTCGACAAGGATGAGTTTTTGCGTGATTATGAATTATTCAATACCATTCGCCCGATTTACAATCAAATTAATGAGTTGGCCGAAGGTATTCAGAAAACATTTACAGCAGTTGGAAGCGATACGCTGGTAGCAGCACTCGAAGTGTACGCCTCAGTGAAACAGAATAAAGACAAGGTAGTCGGACTAAGCGTTATGAACGACGAAATGGCAGTGTTCTTCAAACGTGCAAGAACAAAAACTGATGCAGCTACCAAATAAAAACTTATTCAGAATGTGAGGGTCTTTACTCAGGACTCTCTCATTCTGAGTTAAACAGACTCAATTATGTCTTTGAGTGATATTAATATGTGGTTTGTTCATAATGATATGTCTGCAAGTCATATTAATATATGTTCGAGTCATTATAATATGTGTCAGTGCCATATTTATATGACTGGAAGTCATAAATGAATGACCGGGAGTCATATTAATATACGATATACCCATAATGAAATGACCTGAAGTTAGATTAATATGTGATTGAGTGATATTGATATGACCGAAGGTCTTATTAATATGTGTCGGAGACATAATGATATGAGTTGAAATCATATAGCAGGTTTACAGTGAACAACGAAAACCAACTAATTATTAACTGTCCATTGTCAACAACCATTATCATCTGTCCATTAACCACTAATCACTAATAAAAAATGGCTTTATTTGAATCATCTCTCCAAAAAATCCTCGCCCACGAAGGCGGATATGTGAACGACCCCGACGATACGGGAGGCGAAACCTACAAAGGCGTGGCACGGCACATCAACAGCAAATGGGAAGGTTGGGTGCGGGTGGACGTGGCCAAAACACAGTCCGGTTTTCCTGCCAATCTGGAAAAAGACAGCGAGCTGCAGGATGCCGTCAGCAGTTTTTATCAGGTAAACTACTGGGATGCGCTCTGTGCCGACAGCATAGAAAACCAACTGGTGGCCGGTTCCATTTTCGACTTTGCTGTGAACGCGGGTGTACGCACCTCGGCTTCACTGGCGCAAATGGTAGTAGAAGCCGACCCCGATGGCGTAATCGGTCATGCAACGCTGGATAAACTCAACGCCTTCGACCCCGATCATTTTCTGGCCGCCTTTACCGTTGCCAAAATTGCCCGCTATATCTCCATCGTCAAGAAACGCCCCGAAAGCCGGAAATACTTTTATGGATGGATTTGTCGGACAGTGGCCCCCTAACCCCCTAAAGGGGGAATAGGAAATAGGCCCCAACCCCTAAAGGGGCTTAAAGAGAGGTTCGCGAAATGAAATAAAAAATACAAGACGAAAGTAACTATATACCCCCTTTCGGGGCTTGAGGTAAAAATATTAACCAACTCTCTGTTCCCCCTTTAGGGGGTTAGGGGGCATATAATTTAAATATCATGTCTTTTATATCCGATCTTTTCTCCGGCGGAGCCGGAAAGCTGGTGGACAGCGTGGGCAATGTGCTCGACAAAGTGGTAACCACCAAAGGCGAAATCATGCAGCAGGAGCTGGAAATGAAAAAAGCCGAACTACAATACCAGTTAGATACCAAACGACTGGGCGTGGAAGAACAGAAAAACCACCTGCAGGACATCGACAGTGCCCGACAGCGCAGTACGGCCGTGGAAACCAATGTGAATGCCAGTTCGCTATCCAAAAACATTGGTTCTTATCTGGCTATTACCACCACCCTGCTAACTTTCGTGCTGTTCTATATCGTTATTTTCCGCAACGAAACCATTAAAGCGGAAGTAAAAGATGTAGTGATATATGTGCTGGGTGTGCTGAGTACCATCCTTACCCAGGTATTTAGTTTTTACTTCGGCTCCTCGCAAGGCAGCGTGGATAAAAGTAAGATTATTGAGGGGATG
>CAIQOG010000302.1 GCA_903873355.1 uncultured Bacteroidales bacterium | reverse complement strand
TGTCTGCATTATACTCTCTGAGCACTGAGCACGTTGCACTAAGCACAAATGATTTTCCACATTTTCCTTAAACAGAACCTATAAAATTACCGGTAAGTGTTAAACGCTTACCGGTAATTGTTGTTTTAAAATTCAGCATTCCTAAAAGAAGCCCAACTTCTTTTTGTCATACGAAATAAGCATATTCTTGGTTTGACGGTAATAACCCAGCATCATCTTATGGTTTTCCCTGCCAAAGCCCGATTTTTTGTATCCACCAAAAGGAGCATGAGCAGGATACAAATGGTAACAATTTACCCAAACCCTGCCTGCTTTTATAGCACGTGGTACCTGGTATATTTCGTGGGCATCTCTTGTCCAAACTCCGGCGCCCAATCCATACATGGTATCGTTGGCTATTTCAATGGCTTCTTCGGTAGTTTTAAACGTGGTGACACATACAACAGGTCCAAAAATTTCCTCCTGGAAAATCCGCATTTTATTGTGCCCTTTCAAAAGTGTAGGCTGTATGTAATATCCGCCGGCTAATTCGCCATCTAATTTTTTTACGTCGCCACCGCAAAGTACTTCAGCGCCTTCTTCAACGCCAAGTTTGAGGTAAGCCTGTATTTTTGCATACTGATCGCCCGAAGCCTGGGCACCCATCATTGTGGTGCTATCCAGGGGATTTCCCATTACAATAGCATTGGTTCTTTCGATAACCCTTTTCATGAATTTATCATAAATGCTTTCATGCACCAGGATTCGCGAAGGGCATGTACAAACTTCGCCCTGATTTACTGCAAACAAAACTGCGCCTTCAATGGCTTTGTCAAAAAAATCATCATCGGCATCAGCAATGGATGGGAAAAAGATGTTCGGAGATTTACCGCCCAACTCCATAGTAACAGGAATCAGATTTTCGGATGCATACTGCATAATCAGACGCCCGGTAGTGGTTTCGCCGGTAAACGAAACTTTCGAAATACGGGGTGACTGTGCCAATGGCTTTCCTATTTCGGCTCCCAGGCCGGTTACCACATTTATAACTCCTGCAGGAACTATGTCCTTGATTAATTCCATCAAGCACATGATAGAGGTTGGTGTTACAGAAGCCGGTTTTACTACCGTACAACAGCCCGATGCCAGGGCAGGAGCTATTTTCCAGGTGGCCATTAATAAAGGGAAATTCCAGGGAATGATTTGTGCTACCACGCCAATTGGTTCAGGAATACAAATACTTATAGTGTTTTCGTCATGTTCCGAGATGCTTCCTTCTTCGGCACGGATAACGCCGGCAAAATAGCGGAAATGATCAACAACCAGAGGCAGATCCACATTCACGGTTTCCCGGATGGGCTTACCATTGTCAATAGTTTCGACGGTTGCCAGGTATTGAAGATTGGCTTCAATAACGTCAGCAATTTTGTTCAGTACGCTTGCCCTGTATGCAGCCGAAGTTTTGCTCCAAGTCAGAAATGCCTTGTGTGCTGCATCCAGTGCCAATTCAATATCTTCCTTACTGGACCGGGCTGCCTGGGTAAACACTTTCCCGTCAATCGGACTACTGTTATCGAAATAAGCTCCTTTTACAGGAGCTACAAACTGCCCGCCAATGAAATTATCATAGTGGGATTTGAAAGTTGGTCTTTTCTGTGTCATCTCGCTTTTTTATTTGTTGTGCACAAATATATCTACGTTTCTATATATATAGTAGCATTATCCGTTCAATTGATAGCATTTGAAAATGGCGTTTTTTAAAAAAAGCCTTATTAAACCTGTAGTGGAGCTATAGTGAAAAAACGTTCGCTTTGACCAGTCTTTGCCGGAAAAACAGGATAAGCTCCATTTGTTGATTGTCAATAAACTAAGGTGGTCAACCAAAAATGGCGGGAGGTGGTCAGAAAATCTGTTTTGTCCAGTTGCCACCAATACAAGGAAATTTGCCTTTGGTGTATATTTGCATCAAATTATAAATAGTATGGCACGACAAAGTATATCGTTCACAAAACCAAATGATGAATGGTTAAAAGCACAAGTGAACAATGAAGAATACGCCAGTAAAAGTGAACTAATTAATGATCTGATCCGGCAGGCTAGAAAGCAGCAGGTCCAGGTTGATTTTATTAGAGCTAAATTAGATAAATCTGAAAGCAGAGGGTTTACTGATGATACTAAAGAACAAATTTTAAAACAATCAAAGTCGCTGCTTAATGGTCAAATATAGATTAAGTAATGAAGCTAAAGAAGACTTGATACGAATTCATCATTACGGCATCGAAAAATTTGGAGAGACTCAAGCAGATAAATACTTTGATTCATTTTTTGAGTATTTTGACAGTTTAGCCCGACAAGCCTTTTCATTTGAATCAGTCGATTATATAAAAACAGGATATAGACGTTGTGTTTGCGGGTCTGATAGTATATTTTACAGACTAAACAATGGAGTAGTCGAGATAATGGCAATTGTTGGAAGACTAGATTTAAATAATATCTTATAATTTTTACAAATAACTGCTATAGTAGCAGTTATCCAATCTTTACCTGCAATCGTAAAGAGACGACCTAATCAACTTGAAATTTCAGTCCGTAATCATTCATTGCTTGCATAATTGGAAGTAATTTTGTTCCTTCTTCGGTGAGACTATATTCAACTTTTGGCGGGACAATTTCATAAACTTTTCGATTTACAACACCCTGTTCTTCAAGTTCTCTTAAAACCTGGGACAACATTTTATCGTTTATAGTTACCAAAATCCGCTTCAATTCACTAAAACGTTTCTTTTCTGCTCGTAAGTTCCAAATGACAATTCCTTTCCATCTGCCACTGATGATTTGCAAAGTCAAATCAACTGGACAATAATAATACGCGCCGTTTAATTCATATCTTTTCATTTGACAAAGATAGTATTAAATCGCAGTACTTACCAAAATGATAGTGCTTTCAATTTGGTAAGTATATGCGTAAATGTAAGTATTTGTCTTAATTTTGCATCATCATTTACAACAAATAAATAAAACAATGAATAAAAAGATTACAGTAATTGGAGCAACCGGAATGATAGGAATTCCTGTAACTAACGAATTGATAAAGACTGGATTTGAAGTGACTGTTTTGGTTAGAAATATTGAAAAGGCAAAACTGATTTTCCCAACAGGAGTAAATTTTGTAAAAGGAGATATTCAAAACAAAAATCAAATTTTAGAAGCATTAAAAAATACCGATGCTGTTTACATTAATATTTCAACAGCAGCCGGCGACAAGCAAAATGAGTTTAATCCAGAAATGAATGGGTTAGACAATATACTTGAAACATTAAAAAAATCTTCGGTCAAACAAGTTGTCTATCTTTCTTCTTTTATAGCAAGAAACTACACTGGAAATTGGTGGGTGATGAATGCTAAAAAAGCTGGAATTGAAAAAGTGAAAAGTTGTGGAATTCCATATACAATTTTTTACTCCTCAAATTTTATGGAAAACTTTAATGGTGGAATGAAAAGCGGAGAAAAAATAAACACGATTGGAAAATCATCCGAAAAAGTATGGTGGATAGCTGGTGAAGATTTTGGACGATATGTTGCTAATGCTCTCAAAACGGAAAGCTCATTAAACAAGGAATATCCTGTGCAAGGATTAGAAGCATTGACTATGACAGAAGCTGCAAGTATTTATGCGGAAAATTACTCCAAAGGAAAATTAAGTGTTGCAAACTTACCAATGGGAATGGCGAAATTTTTAGCCTTGTTCGTAAAACCTTTAAAATTTGTTGTCCCTCTAATGGAAGTGATGAACAATAACAAAGAAATATTTGAAGCACAAAAGACCTGGGACGAATTAGGCAAACCTACAATCACTTTAAATCAATACGCAAAAAATAAATCATAAATAAATTATTTAAACAAAAAAATGACAACAATTTTAGAAATTAATAAAGAGACCGCATTGAACCTTTCAAGAGCGATTATGAAAGGCGAGTGGGACAGAGCAGATGCCCTACTGGCAGAAGATTTTCTATATATTGGAGATGGTAAACCAGCCATTAACAAGCAGCAGTACATTTACTTTATGAAAGAAATATTAAGTGCTGCAATGACAGAAATGGATATGAAATTTCTTCGTGTTATAGTACAAGACGATATGGTGGCTATTGATTATACCAACGAAATGACAAATTCTGGTTCTTTTTTTGGTATTCCTGCTACCAATAAAAGGGTATTGGCAACAGGACAATTCATACGTAAAGTAGTAAACGGAAAAGTAGTAGCCGAATGGCAGACAACCAATAATTTTGGTTTAATGCAACAACTGGGCGTAATACCCAAGCAAGGGAAATAAATTATCAAATTTCAGAGATAATTAGAGCTAACAGAAAGAAATTTTTGTTAGCTTTTGTTTTTTATCTTTGTATTCAATTGGCAAATCAAAAACGCCAGCAGGTAATAAAGGTTATATGCAATAAGGGTTTCAATGGCAATTCAAGCATTCTGCCCCGCATAAAATTTCGTGTCGGTGGACAGGAAAGTAGCCCGCAATCCCTTACTGCATATAGCCTCAACCGTTAGCGGCCAGCTCAAAACCGAAATCAATAAAAAAGCAAAATGAATATTACTATCATAGGAGCCTCGGCTGGAATTGGATTAGAAAC
>CAIQOG010000301.1 GCA_903873355.1 uncultured Bacteroidales bacterium | reverse complement strand
GGTGTGGCCAATAAGTTTGAAGAAACCATGAAAACCCTGAGCGACCGAAATAAGGTGCAGATTATCCGAATGCGCAAAGTGCCGTTTATGGATTCCACCGGTGCACATAACCTCAAAAATCTTATCAAGTCAGCACAAAAAGATAAAGTTACGATTCTGCTATCGGGTGTAAATGAAACCGTTCATGCCGTGCTTGAAAAAAATGGCATTGTGGATTTGCTGGGTACTACCAACGTATGCAGTAATATCAACGAAGCGCTGGCAAGGGCAGAGGAAGTTGTGAAGAAGAAATAAGAGTCCAAATACTTAGTGGGAGAGCGACTCAAAGTCGCACTCCCACTAAAAAACAAAAGTGGTAGTACTACTCCAAGTCGTGCTGCCACTATTTTTTTTACTGCCTACTGCTACTGCGGACATTTCCCAAGTATTGCGCTGTATCTTCCTTCCGGTTTCAATAAATCAAGCGCCACTTTCAGGTCTTTATCCGTACGAAGTGAAAATTGAATTTCACCTTTTTGGTAATAATAGCGTTTCATTATTTCCAGGCTCAGTAAATCAGAAATGTCCGCTTTGTTTTCTTCCAGACTTTTTGAAACTTCGGGCATTAACTTGGCTTTCAGTGCCGCAAATTCATCTTTTGCTCTCACGTCCAGGCCTTCATATTTTGCAATATCCTGCAATTCTTTAAAATACTTTTCGGTTTGGGTAGTGTAAGTGAATTTTTTGCTCAGTAAATAATCGGTAAATGCCTTGAAATCTTCGTCCGATAACCTGAATTCCTGTGGAGAGGCAATAGTTGGGTGTTTCAAAACATATTGCGTAACGAAATCGAAATAAAGATTTTGAGCAAATATGTAATAGGCAATATTCAATTTACGGTTATCTTTTGTCAGTGTGTCGGGAATAATACCACCACCATCGCGTACTTTGCGTCCGTTGCGGGTTTTAAAATCAGAAGTCAGACTATCGGGAATATGTCCTACACTGCCATCCTCGTTGCGGTGACTGTAATCGATGGCTTGAATGCAACGTCCGCTGGGAATATAATACTTGGCAGTGGTCACTTTCAGATTTCCACCAAAACCAATAGGACGGATATTCTGAACCAAACCCTTACCAAAAGTACGCTCACCAACAAGTACTCCACGATCCAAATCCTGAACAGATCCGGCTACAATTTCGGAAGCTGAAGCTGATGAACGATTAGTAAGAATAACCAGTTTCATTTGGGGGAAAATAGGTTCGGTCGGCGTTTTGTAAGTTCGGTCAGCTTTTTTGTTTTTCCCTTTGGTAGTAACCACCTCGGTACCTTTCGGCACAAAATACCCGACAATTTTAATGGCTTCGTCAATCAATCCGCCACCGTTATTCCGTATGTCGAGTACCAGTGATTCAATCTGGTTTTTGTGAACCATCTCGTTTACTGCGGCTTTGAGTTCGATGGCTGCACGGTCGGTAAATTCACTCAGCATCACATAACCAACTTTATCGGAAACAACAGCCGAATACTTCACCGGATTAATCTGTATTTTTTCACGGAGGAAAGATTTTTCAATGGTGTTTTTCTCACCCGGTCGTTTCAGTTTTAGTTTAATTGTTGTTCCCGGTGTGCCTTTCAGCAAGGTGCTTATTTGAGTTACAGTTTTTCCGGCTACTTTCTGACCATCAATTTCTATGAAAATATCACCGGCACGCAATCCGTTTCGCTGGGCAGGTAATCCTTCGTAAGGTTCGGACACACATACTTCATTGCCACTTTTAGTAATCATGGCACCAATTCCGGCATATTCTCCCGTAGTCATAAAAGTGAGGTCATCGGTTTCTTCTTCCGGCAGATAAACTGTGTACGGATCAAGCTTCTCGAGCATTTCGCCAATGCTTTCTTTCATTATTTTGTCGTAATTCAGCGTATCAACATAAAACAAATCCAGTTCACGCAACACGGAATTAAAAATAGTCAGGTTTTTGCTGATTCGGAATGTGCGTTGCTCAGGTTTAGAAGCTGATGTTACAGAAAATACTAAACAGAAAATGAGTATAATCGAAAGTGTTGTTTTCTTACACATGAAATAATTGTGAATTGAAAATTGGTAATTGAAAAATTGATAATTGAATTAAATCTTCACGTTTGGCGGCAGAAATGCCGAAATATCTTTGCCATACGAGATTAAATCACGTGCTACTGTTGACGAAATATAGGAATATTCAGCTTCGGTAAACAAAATAACTGTTTCGACACCTGTAAGTTTGCGGTTAGCATCAGCTACTGTGCGTTCGTATTCAAAATCGCCTACTGAACGTAATCCACGCAAAATATAATCTGCTTCAACCGATTTGGCAAAATCAACTGTCAGGCTGTTGTAAGAAGCAATTTTTACGCGTGGCTCATCGACGAAAGCCTGCTCAATAAGCTCCCGTCTTTTTTCTACCGAAAAGAGTGTCTTCTTGGCCTGATTTAAACCGATTCCGATAACTATTTCATCAAAAAATGCAAGTCCGCGCTGAACAATGCTGTAATGTCCAAGAGTAAATGGATCAAAAGTTCCCGGAAAAATTGCTCGTTTCATGGTTGTATCTTATTTTGTGGTTCAATTTTTGCTAACAATAATATGAGATTTCAATGGCAAAGATAGGTAAATTTAACGTATGCTGTTTATTTTGAGAACATTAGTTTGATTTTTTTTGTTTTTAGTACAAAATTTGATCATATTAATTATCTTTGTCGTGTTGTTAAACTAGTCATTTATCATTAAAACCATAATTTTAAAACAAATTGTTATGAAAAAAGTATTATTTACAGCAGTACTTCTGCTTGGTTTCTCATTGTCACAAGCCCAGTTTCATTTGGGAGTTATGGCCGGATATAATTCGTCTCTTACCTTAAACAATCTCGGTGATGTAACCAATGGAACTTATAATCTGACCAGCGTTGGTAACGAAATCTGGAATGATTTCCATGCCGGTTTATTTGCACGCATACCTCTTGGCAAGGCCGTATATATTCAACCGGAATTGTTGTATTCTATCCAAAAAAAGAACTTTCAACTTGGAATTCCGGATGTATTAAGTGGTGGGAAAAATATTACAGTTGATAGGTTAGCCAATTTCAGTACTGTCGATGTACCCATTTTGCTTGGATTAAAGATATTGGATTTGAAGATAATCAATTTAAGAGCATTTGCAGGACCTATGTTAAGGTTCGATGCCGGTTCAACTTTATCTTTTCAAAATTTAACATCGGGAAGTAGTTTTGATACTAAATCATTAGTAAACGAGGTTCAGAAAGCAAATCTTGGTCTTGAAGCGGGTCTTGGTGTTGATGTATTGATGTTTGCATTGGATTTACGTTACAATCTAATTGCTGACATGTATAAAAATCCTATCTCATCTTCAAGTCTTACGAGTATTCCTGCCAATACTATCGTTGTTTCACTGGGCTGGAAGTTATTCTAAATTCAGTTTTTAACTAACAAAAAAGCTGTATCGGTCTGATACAGCTTTTTTTATGAAGTTTAAAGAACGTACTTTTAATATCCGCGAATAGCTTCAATGCCCGGCAATACTCGACCTTCAATAGCTTCGAGCAATGCACCACCACCCGTTGAAACGTAAGACACCTGATCAGCAATTCCGAATTTGTTTACACAAGCTACTGAGTCACCACCACCAACGAGTGAGAAAGCACCTTTTTTAGTAGCTTCAACAATAGCTTCACCTACTGAACGTGATCCGTGGGTAAAATTGTCGAATTCAAATACTCCGGTCGGACCGTTCCACAAAATTGTTTTAGACGCTTTGATTACATCTGCAAAGATTTTTTCAGTAGCAGGACCAATATCCATGCCTTCCCAACCATCAGGTATTTCTCCAACAGGAACAAAGTCAGTTTTAGCATCATTACTGAATGAATCAGCAATTTTTGCATCAACTGCCAGTACCATATTTACATTGTTAGCTTTTGCCTTTTCCAATAGTTCCAATGCTAATTCCAGTTTGTCATCTTCACAAATTGAAATGCCGATTTTTCCGCCTAATGCTTTAGTGAATGTATAAGTCATTCCACCGGCAATAATCAGATTATCAACCTTAGTCAACAGATTTTCGATAATTTCGATTTTTGAGGAAACTTTTGAACCACCCATAATGGCTGTAAACGGACGGGCAGTATCAGTCATGACCTTCTGAACTGCTATTACTTCTTTTTCCATCAAATAACCAAACATTTTATTGCTTTCGTCAAAGTATTTTGCAATTAAAGCGGTAGAAGCATGAGCGCGGTGTGCAGTTCCGAAAGCGTCGTTTACATAGCAATCTGCATAGCTTGCCAATGTTGCTGTGAATTTCTTCTGATTTTCTTTGGTAACTTTCTTAGCAGCATCTTTTTCTTCGTCGGTAGCAAATTCACCACGTGGTTTACCTTCTTCTTCTTCGTAGAAACGTAAGTT
>CAIQOG010000300.1 GCA_903873355.1 uncultured Bacteroidales bacterium | reverse complement strand
TTATTATTAATTAATTCTGCTTTATTTCTTTCCTTTCAGAGCTTTGTCAATCCACTCAATAGACTTTATAGCTTTATCACTTTTTGGATCAATAGCTAAAATTTTATTCCAATATAACTTTGACTGTTGATAGTCTTTTTTCTGGAAGTAATAGGAAGCAAGATAATTAGCACACTCTATAATAACTTTATTAAATCGCACATCAGCTTTTGCTTCGCAAAATGCAAGAGTATTTTCGTAATGTGGCTTTGCAAGTCCTTCAGTAAGATCAGGATCCATAAAGAAATTCGTCTGAGCACGATAATAGTTGGCTCTGTATCCATTTGGTTCCATAACTGCTACTTTTGCAAAAACAGTATCGGCACTCATCAATGCAGCTTTTTTCTCAGCAGCCGTTAAATTTTGTGAGTTTCCATATGTAAGATACAATCTTCCTAACTTAATAACCAGTTCCGATGTCTTTTTCTGTTCTGGTAACAATTTCATGTAAACCTTATAAGTCGAAATAGAATTTTTATAATCTTCTTTTTCAGCATACATATCGGAAATATCTTTAAGAAAACCAATCTGAGTTGAATCGAGTTTGAAGGCATTTCTAAATTGCTCGATTGCTAAATCAAATTTCTTGGTTGAACGTAGAGCCTGACCATAATAGGTATAGTCATAATAAGATATTTCAGGTTTATCTGATTTATTGAAAAATAAATCTGCATATTTTATCGCATCATCGTACTTACCAAGTTCTACGCTGTTGTACATCGCCAACCTGTTAAATACAGGGTTGCGAGGTGCTTTCTGAAGTCCAAGCAATGAAATTTCTAACGATTTTGAATAATCTTTACTATAAAAAACGGATGAAGCATATTTTGTAAAATCAGAAATACTCGTATTACCTGATTTTAAATAATTATCATAATGCAGTGCGGCATTCACAAAATCATTTAACGGATCAGCATAATATATATCGCCTAATTCTTTCTCAACCAATAAAAATTTTGGTTCTTTTTGTTTAAGATTGTTCAACATTTCGATGGCGAGCTGCGTGTTTACATTTTTATATGCACGGGCATATTTAATATATGCTTCTTTACACTTATCATCGTAAGATATAGCCAATTCGTAGTTACCACAAGCCTTTCCAACATCTTTTTTAGCGAGTTCAATATCTCCTGCCAATACAGCTAATAAAGCATATTTTTGTTTAATATTTCTGGCCTTTTCCATATAATTTGTTGCCTCATCAATGTTTCCATTAACCAGATAAGCATTAGCTGCAGCAATAAAATAATCCGGATTTCTTTTGCTGGTTTGCAATTTCAATACAGTCTGAATATCTGTATCTGCTTCTTTAGCATTTGATTTCATTTTCAACATAGCCAGCCCTATAGTATTCAGAACATTAACCTGCTTTCCAATTAATCCTTTTTTGAAATATATGGCTGCTGAATCAGCTTTATTTTCACCGAAATAAATATTTCCAAGATAAAAACAGGTTTCTGAACGAGTCAACGTATCAGCAGCATATTCTTTCAACAAGAGAGGTTTGGCAACCTGTGGAAAGCCTGCTTTATAATATGCAATACCCTGCGCTGGTTCAGCTGCTGTAAGATTTGCAGCAATAACTGCAAGGAAAATAAATAAAAAGTTACGTTTCATGTAGCTTGTTTTATAAGTAATTTAAATGATTATTTTTCGTCTTTAATTTGGACAACCCGTACCGGCTGTGTAGCAGGTACTAATCCTGATTTCAGGACAATTCGTTGTCCCCGGTCGGAGGTAAGAAAATTAGTAAATCCTGATGGTAACGAACCACGGGGATCATTCATAATAACATAAACATATCGGGTTAATGGATAATAACCGTAAAATAAATATGCCTGAAATGGTTTGTAACTATTTTCGGAAGTTGCTTCCGATTCGCTGCTTACAGCCATAACATTAACTTCATTTCTGAATGAAAGGTTGGTCGTATCTTTTTTATTTCCCAACCAATTCACACCAATTATCCCAATAGCATTCGGTGTTCGCGAAACAAAGTCGATTACTTCCAGATTGTTATTCTGCGCATACAGTTTCTTCGACAAGCTTTTACCATCGCAAATTGAGTCAATGGCATATCGAATAGTACTCGAATTTTGGTTATCAAATACAATCTGAAATTTACCCAGTCTGGATTTCGGGAAAATCTCATTCCAGTTTGTAACCTGCCCCATTAGAATTCTTCTGATATCATTCACCGTAATCATTGTATCCTGATTGAGTTTATTGACAATCAGAGCCAGTCCATCATGAGCAAATTTATAGGAATGGGGATAAAATGATTTACTGTTGAGGTATTTTTCTTCTTTTGAAGACAGTGGCCGGGTAGCAATTGCTAACCGCACACTGTCTTTCAATAAAAGATTCAGAACTTCTACTTCGGTAGTATAGTTTGGTATAATGTTCGCTTTCGGTGTCAAAGCTTCAAAAACATCAATTTCTTCCTGAATAATAGGTTTAAAATTTTCGTCAACAGCAATCGGTATTACACCCGTTGTATATGTATCAGTAAATTTATCCTTTACCTTGTTCTGACAAGAGAACAATAGCACAAGAAAAGAAAAAGATAAAATTTTGAGACTTGACATGAAAACTATTCTTGTAATTTAAATGTAACCGGTAAAGTAAACCAAACGGACACGTTTTTTCCATTTTGTCTTCCGGGAATGAACTTTGGCAATGATTTCACAACTCGAATTGCTTCATTATCGGCACTTTGAGATAACGAACCAAGTACTTCGATTTTATCAACTGTACCGGTTTTTGTAACTACAAACCGCAAAACCACTCTACCCTGAACATTATTCTCCTGGTCAATAACCGGATACCTTAGGTTTTCACCTATATATTTTATTAATTCCTGTTCACCTCCCGGAAATAAAGGCATTTGTTCAATTGAAATTAGTGGAGTATTATCTTCACCATCACCCGAACCAGTTATTGGTAAATCGGATTTTTCAACTGTTCCTGTTAAAGAACCTTCTGTATTTGTAACTGTAGAGATTCTTGCAGGTGAAGCATTAAGATCAGATTGAGGTTTTACTCCTTCACTTTCAGGATTATCAATATTTTCAACAATCCTTGGTGGTACGAACTGAACAGTTTGAATCAAATCCGGTGGTGGAGGAGTTGCTGCGACAATCGGCTCTACTTCCTTTTTATCATCTTTCAAATCATCAATACTCATAAACTTGTAGGGGTCATCATAAACAACTTCTACTTTAGGTTTAAACATTGATGCAAATCGTGGAATATTAATTCCAACAATTGTGACGACTGCAACAAGCAGGACTGCTACATTGTGTCGGTGATCAGATTCACTGCGCATTTTGTACGCGCCGTACTCTTTGTTTTTACCATGAAAAACAAGTTCACGCCATTCGAATGACGTCAAATCGATTTTAGCCATAATTACTTACATTTAAATGATAAATAATAGAAAACTAAAACCGTGAAAGTGATATTTTTTTCATTGAATACGCCTATTCAATGATGAAAGCTTAATGAAGAACTCCTACTGCATCAGCTTGTATGATACCGGCAACGTGTACCAAACGGACACATTTACACCGTTTTGTTTACCGGGAATAAATTTGGGTAGCGTTTTCACAACGCGAACTGCTTCTTTGTCGCAGGCTGGATCAAGTGATCGTATAACCTCCACTTTATCAACCTGACCGGTTTTGGTAACTACGAAACGAAGAATTACTTTTCCTTCAATACCATTTTCCTGTGCTATAACAGGATATCTGATATTACTCTGAACGTATTTCAACAATTCAATTTCACCACCGGGGAAAACTGGATTTTGTTCAATTACATTCCAAACCTTATCTTCTTCCTCCTGAGATACAGCCTGTTTTACATCTGCAATATCAATTTTTCCGTTATCAACACCTTTTACGTCGGCAACAGAAATTGCCACTTTGGTATTGTTCAGTTCTTCCTGACTTTTCATTTGATCTTCATCCTTTACTTCCTCATCTTTTTTGATAACAGGAGCAACGAATTTAATCGAACTTTTTAATGCAGGTGGAGGTTCAACAGGTTCTACTTTTTTGATATCATTTTTAACTTCCGCTTTATCTAATTTAGCAAAAGTCGTAACATCGGTTACTTTTTCGACTTGTTTTGGCTTAACCATTTCGATAAGTCGTGGAAGACTAAATCCAACAACTGCCACAACGGCAATAATCATAATAGATGTATTGTGTCGTTTGTCAGATTCGCTACGCATTTTGTATGCGCCGTATTCCTTATTCTTACCCTGAAAAATAAGTTCACGCCACTCCAATGATGTTAAATCTATTTTAGCCATTTTGTTTTGTTTTTAGGCGTTTAATTATTTTACTGAATTCGCGGAAAGCGCACCTTTAGACTGATAATTTTTAATCAGGAACTTTTCACTTGGAGTAATTTTATCGATTACATACTTTCCGATATTGCAAATTTGCATTTCATCAAGTGCATCAATCAAATTTTTATAGGTTGCCTGGTCGGCTGCCTTTATAATTACTACCGGTGTACCCTTCCCTCCTTTTATTTCAGAAGCTTGTTTAGTGAACTCAACCTGTGATATTTTTAGTTGAGCTTTTTTCTCTTTGAGCTCATTGATTTTAATGACAGCTTCCTTGTTACGTTTCAGAAGAAATTCCCTGATACCATCTGCATTATAAGATGTCAATTTCAAGGATTTATAATCTTTATAATTAGGTAATCCTTCGTAATAGAAAACAGAATCACCGCCTGACAAAACCAGGGTAATAGCTTGTGATGCTTTTACCGGTGGCTGATCATCTTTATTGATTTTCTTATCGTTACTTGGCATACTGATTTCCATTGTTTGAGGTTTACTCAACGAGGTACACAACATGAAGAATGTGATTAATAACATGTTCATATCTACCATGGGAGTAAAATCAACGAAAACACTGATTTTCTTCTGTTTACTGTGACCGCCTTTTTTCTTTCCGCCGGTGTCGTTAGTTTGTATTTCGGACATGATTTCTTATTTATTAGCAGTTTCGTTTTTCAATGATGTAATCAGGTTATAACGATTTTCTCTCAAATCCTGCAGAGAAGTCATTACATCTTTAATTACTTTATACGGAGTTTTAGCATCGGCTTTAATAGCGATTCTGAAATCAGGATTTGTTGCTCTTGCATTTTTAACCCACGACTTAAACTGATTGTCAAGACTATCAGTAGGTATACCTAATGTTGCAAGCACTTTATCTTGTTCTTCTGCTTTCAGAGCCAAATATTCCTTCATTTCTTTCATCGGAACACCGAATGTGGAAGACACTTTAAACTTCTTTATTTCTTCAGGAGTAAATGTCACACCATAATCTTTGCCCATCTTGGTCAAGGTTTCTTCCATATCGCCTTGTTTATCCATGCTCATAAATACCTTTCCTTTTGGGTCAATAAGTATTGACAGGATATTGGTTTCAGGTATTTTGATTTCGGATACTGACCCCGGAGTTGTAACCTGTACCGGCTCTTTCTTTACAAATGTTGATGTCAACATAAAGAAAGTGAGCAGCAGTACGGTCACGTCGCTCATCGCGGTCATGTCGATACGGGTACTTTTCCTTGCTACTTTTACTTTAGACATAATTTCGCTTTATTTTAG
>CAIQOG010000299.1 GCA_903873355.1 uncultured Bacteroidales bacterium | reverse complement strand
GCGCTAAAATCTATAATTTGATGAATAATTGTTGGTTGTGATGACCAGCTTACAAATATCGTTTTTAATTGTTTGCAGCGGGAGGGTTGTTTTCCACAGGCCGTTATTAGGGAGCCATATTTGATTTTAATAAAGAGTAGTCAATTTAATCGGTTCAAAAATTGATCAATAAATTCCGTGCCTTAACCCGTCTTCGACATCCCGATAGCTATCGGGACAGACTGACAAGCTTAGTCAGCGTCTTTAAAAAAGATGTCAGGCTGAGCCTGTTGAAGCCCTATCTAAATCATATTTAACATGAATAACATTTGCTTAAGCCTGAGCACTAACCAGTTCTGTTAAAAACGTGTTGAAAGGTTGCATTTTAGGCCTTTCTGGCTTACCTTTGCAACGCATTAGAAAAATCTCATTAATCAATTTAGTTAGGCTCGGCTTGCAGATCAGAAAAGATAATTAGTTCAAGCATAGGTTTAGCGGATTGAACAACAAAAACTACAGTTGTACTAACGTATAAAACTCCGATTTTACGTATGAAGCACTTGTTTTTTGTTTCTGTTGCGATAGGCGTATTTTCAGGAACATCCATCTCGGTTAAGGCTCAAACATCTGTGAATTCTTTACGGATGACGACTGATATTAGCGAAAAAAGAACATCCGGGATCAATCAAATAAGGTCCAATAAAATGGGGTCAGTCTACACTGTTGGACTTGATCTACTCGCCGATATTGAGTGCTGCACACCCATGCAGTTCAAGTATGCACAGATGATGAATGTAGAAGTGGAATCGGTGGCCAATCTTTCTTTATATTATTTTATTGAATCCTGGTGGGGAACCCGCTATATGTATGGAGGCACTGGCAGGAATGGGATCGATTGTAGTGCGCTTGCAGGTAATTTACTCGGACAGGTATTTGGGATAAAGACACCTCGTACTGCTAGGGATATGTATGCCGCTGCACAAAAACTGGATCGCAGTGAATTGAAAGAAGGTGATCTGGTTTTCTTTAATACCCGTGGTGGAGTGAGTCATGTAGGTGTATACCTGAGCAATGGTTATTTTACCCATGCCAGTACACAAAACGGGGTAACCATCAATAACCTGTCGGAGAATTATTATGACAAACGATTCATTGGTGGGGGCAGACTGATTATTGACGGTAACGAGTAAACGAAATAAAATATTTATTCAGGGAATCATGGATTCCCTTTTTTTATGCCCAGTCGCATCAACAAACTATTCAGTACCGGAAGCGTATCGGGTGATAATTTCAACATGATCGTTCCGGCTCCGTAGAGTATGATAAAGGCGATGCTCTTGATGAACAGTCCGGCAAATCCATGAAATTCCTGTAACAGGAAATAACAAGCAAAAAAGCAAACTATTCCAAGCATTATAGTGAGTGCAGTTTTAATAGTAAAGGGTTGCAGCTTGAATTTACTGATCAGGAACCAATACCGGATGGCATTATAAATGCTGAAAGAGATCAGGTTGGAAATGGCTG
>CAIQOG010000298.1 GCA_903873355.1 uncultured Bacteroidales bacterium | reverse complement strand
ATTTCTAATTTTCTGCATGTAACACAATCTTTTTTTTTGAGGGTGCAAAGGTAGCTAAAATAATCCATATTTTGTTTTGTTTTACGGATACATCTGATTTCCAGACTTTAAAGATACATTCTCAGCATTATTTATCAATGATTTGTTGGTGTTTTTCTGGAAAAAAGAAGTCAAACTTTTGTGTATTAGAAAAAAAGAAGTACTTTTGCAGTCCGTTTTTGGCGTAATCTCTGACAGCAATAGTGAGAACTGTGTATATTGCGTTGAAAATCAACTAAATCAAAAACAACTATCAGCAATGGACTTTATTAAAATTGCAGAACAGGCATTCCTGGTTGAAACCAGCCACCCTGAATTCAAAGCAGGAGACACAGTAACTGTAGCTTACCGTATTATTGAGGGTAACAAAGAACGTATCCAGGAATATCGTGGCGACGTAATCAGAATTTCAGGTCACGAAGGCAAAAAACGCTTTACCGTTCGCAAAATGTCAGGAAACGTAGGCGTGGAACGTATTTTCCCAATGGATTCACCATTTATCGAAAGCATTACAGTAAACAAACGTGGTAAAGTTCGCCGCGCTAAATTGTATTACCTTCGTGCTCTTACCGGCAAAAAAGCCCGTATCAAAGAAAGACGCGTGTAATTCGAAGTCTGTAAAACGAAATAAAAAAGAGAAATCCTGTATCGGGTTTCTCTTTTTTTGTTAAACCGGGATTAAAAACTAAAATAATCCTTCCTGTTGAACTATTTATTTTTTGGACTGTTTATCACTTCAAATCAAACATTGAGATTAGAAGTTCAGATTTTGATTGTATTTTTGTCAGAAATTTTTTAATACTGTTATGAGACTTGGATTCTTTTTTCTTGCATTTGCAATTCTTCTTTCGCTAAACGGATACATTATTCTTCGTGGCTGGCAGGTTTTTCCTTTCGGTTCAGGCATTCGGCTGAGTTATCTGATTACCACCATTGCTTTATTCCTTATTTTATTGGGAACAATGATTTTTGGTCATTTAATGCCACAAGTCATCGCTAAACCATTGAGTTTTATCGGATTTAGTTATATTTTAATTTTTTCTTACTTATTTTTGAGCTTTCTGGCGGTGGATATTGTTCGGATTGCCAACTATTTTATTGGTTTTGCACCGGCAGGGATGGCTGCTTTCCGTTTTTGGGCAATGATTGTAACGCTTGCTATTACAGTGGTTTCAATGATATTCGGAAATATTAAATTTAATCATCCTGAAGTTGTTACACTAAACCTGAACGTGGAAAAGCCTTTGCAAAATAAAACTTTAAAAATTGTAGCTGCCAGCGATATTCATTTGGGGATTTCAATTGATAAAGCCCGACTTAAAAAGTACGTTCAACTAATCAATAATCAGCATCCTGATATCGTTTTACTGGCTGGCGACATTACTGACCGATCGATTGTTCCGGTTATTAATCAGCACATGGACGAGGAATTTCGTTCCATAAAAGCAACGTTAGGTGTGTATGCTATCAGCGGAAATCACGAATTTTATGGCGAAACTATCAATGCCACTGCCGATTATCTGAAAAAATCCGGAGTCACATACCTTCGCGATGAATCAGTACTTGTTGGAAAGGATTTCTACGTGGTTGGTAGAGATGACCGTTCCAATCATCAACGCAAAAAACTGACCGAAATAGTAAGCGGATTAGATCATAAGAAACCAATCATTCTTCTTGATCATCAACCGTTTCATCTGAAAGAAGCCGAAGAAAATGGAGTTGATTTGCAAATATCCGGTCACACGCACAACGGACAGTTTTTCCCCGGACAGTTTTTTGTGAAACGCATGTACGACTTGGGTTATGGCTATATGAAAAAAGGCAAAACGCATTATTATGTATCTTCAGGTCTGGGTCTTTGGGGACCGCAATTCCGTATAGGTACACAGTCGGAGATAGTGGTGATAAATCTGAAATATTAAACTCAGCTTACTTATTTAGCAAAATAAGTTTTTTGGTAATTTCAGAAGTTCCTGTAGTCAGTTTATAAAAATAAATTCCACTTCTGAAGTTTGAAGCATTCCATGCTACTTCATATGTTCCGGCTGTTTTCTTTTCATTTACAAGTGTTGTCAGCTCATTTCCAATAAAGTCATAAACTTTAAGTGAAACAAATTGATCATCAGGAATAGAGTATTTAAAATTTGTAGTCTGATTAAACGGGTTAGGATAATTCTGCTCAAGTTCAATTGTTGAATTCCCTGTTTTTAGATCCTTTATATCCGTAGAGGATGATATACTTACATCATCTATATAAAAATAAGACCAGAAAGAGCCTGCTGACTCAGCCTGAAAAACAATTTGCGTTGTTTCTCCGGAAATTGCACTCATATCGATGTAGTATTGCGTCCATTGGTAAATGTCATTGTATTTGCATAGATAGGCTGATGATATTAACTGATTGTTAACAAATATAGATATTTTTGCTCCAACCCAAACCCCCGCACAATCTGTTCCGATATCACTTCGGGTTTGAGCATAAAATACAAGATATAGTGGTTTGACGTTTGGTAATGTATAAACCTGTGAAATTGAGTTTATCTCCATTTCTGAGCCCCCAATTCTTGCCATGTAAGAACCCGAACGGGGATAAACCGGTGGATCAATTAAGTTTGAAATAAATGCCGATCCGGTTGCTATTAAACTATTATTTACAGATGAATACTCAGTCCATCCGGCGTTACGACCAGATTCAAAGTTACCATTGATGATTTGAGCTTGTGATTTTATTACAAAAGACAGAAATGTTAAAACAATCAATAAAGATATATTTTTTTTCATAATTCTATTTTTAATTAATGTGGCTAAACACAAATAGTTTGTTAATGTCACGGCAAAACGAATGTAATTTGCAATAAATAATTATTCCAACGAATCTTTTTTGAGTTATGTTGAAGCACAAAAGAATACAAAAATTTTGAAAACAACTTCAGAACACGCTTTATTAACGCAATATTAGCCTCAATAAAAACAAAATGTGAAGTTTCTTTGAAATTTAATTACAATCTAAGAATCAACAAAGTTGTGGGGATTTAAAATAATGAAAAGGTAATCCCCTGTTGAAAGAGGACACTTATAAGGTAAGAAAATTCTGTGGAATTATTCTTGGAAGTTATATTGAGAAGATAAAATAAAGGGTTTTAGTCAGCGTTTTCGTTTAAAAAAATCCGTCACCAACTTACTACATTCATCTTCCAACACTCCCCAAACCACCTCAGTTTTGGGATGAAGGGCAGCCGGTGCAAATCGTCGGAAACCCCGTTTCACATCTTCTGCACCATACACGACCCGGCTTATCTGCGACCAGCCCAATGCTCCGGCACACATCACACAGGGTTCCATGGTGACATAAAGTGTACAGTCAGTCAGGTATTTTCCTCCCAAAAACTGTGCTGCTGCCGTTATAGCTTGCATTTCGGCATGAGCAGTTACATCGGTAAGCGTTTCGGTGAGGTTATGTCCACGCGCAATAATCCGCCCCTGACACACCACCACTGCACCGATAGGTACTTCATCGCGCTCACCCGCTCGCTGTGCTTCAGCCAGAGCTTGCTTCATAAAGTAGACATCAGGATTGCTGTCTTTGGAATCGTTTTCGGAGTAGTAGGGAATGGGCATATTATTTATTAAAGATTCTTACACTATCAATTTCTTGAGTCTTGATTAAACCGTTACCAAGAATTTGACTTTTATAAACAATTGAATCTTTGTATATTGTCTTAAATCCCTCATCCTTTGTCCTTGCAAAAGAATTGACTTTATAGGTTTTAATACAATCATCTTTCAGCTTTGAGTATCTATTTTCCGCAAAACAGGAAATAGAATCATT